>JAEZIJ010000008.1 GCA_023436715.1 Acidobacteriota bacterium | reverse complement strand
GTTGACTCCGCCTGTGTGGGTTTCGACTGCTTGAGATTCGACTTGAGCATTGAACATGAAATCCTTCTCCGCCCTCGACAGTAATTAACAGCGGGGAAGGTGTCTCAGTCATGTTGGCACAGAGGGGATTGCGAAGAAGGAAGGACTCTCACCCGATGAAGTCGAAACTCTCCTCAATACCCAATCCGGATTGCTGGGAGTTTCCGGGCTGACGAACGACATGAGGGTTCTGCTGGAGGAGATGAAACAGCACGAGGATCGGCGTGTGCGCCTCGCCATCGACGTCTTCTGCCACAGGGCGCGGAAGTATATCGGCGCCCTCCTGGCCTCGATGGGCGGAGCCGATGCGGTGATCTTCACCGGAGGAATCGGAGAGAATTCCCCCGAGATCCGAGCGCGCATTTGCGCGGGTCTGGAATGGGCGGGTTTGACGCTGGACAAAGCAGAGAACGAGCAAACGGTCGGCCGGGAGCGTCGCATCAGCTCGGGGGAGTCCAGGTTGGCAGCGTTCGTGATTCCCACCGATGAAGAATTGCTGATCGCACGCGATACCGCGCGCTGCGTGTCAGGACGGGTGAACGCATGAACACCGGTCCTACGTAGTTGTCCTCGGGAGTGTGAGCTTCAAGTAGAACCAGATGGATAGCAACGGCGAAAGAACAACTCCCCCGGCGGATGAGCGGCTTAACGTGGATCTTCGCCGGCTCGAATGGGCAAAAGGACTCAGCGAGGAAACGTTGACTGCTATCACCAACACGGCTGAGTGGGTCGAGTTTCACGCCGGAGAAGTCGTCATTGAAGTCGAATCGGAAATCACTCATGTGTGCTTCCTCCTCACGGGCCGCATGCAGGCAACGCTCTACGATTTGCTGGGCAATGCGATAGGAAGAGATACTTTTGTTAGAGGCTGTGTCGTGGGATTGTTTGCCCTCGGTCTGCCGGATCGATCGCACCTGCAGGTCCAGGTTACTGAGCCGTCCACAGCAATACGACTGGCACTGCCGGACCTGCTTCACCTGACCGCGAAGCACGCGGATTTTCAACTCGCTATGTTTCGCTTGGCAGCGAGCATAGTCAAACGAGTCGTGATGGTAGATCGTTCCCTTCCGAAACCACCGGTCGTGGGTGTGATTCACCACACCGATGCGAGCCGTCCATTCGCCGGCCGGCTGGCGCTTCGCCTTCGAGACCTGGACGAGTCTCCGTGTATTGCGGGCGACGACGAGCGTTGGAAACCAGACGGAAATATCCCGTTCAGGTTGCTCGCTGGAGATGACCGTACCCGGGAGCGGCAAGACATTCTTAAGGACTGGCCATCGCATGGGCGGGTTCTAGTAGACATTCGTGCCGATCATTCTCCAGAGGCACTGATGCGGCTGTTGAGTTACATAGACGTAGCGCTTTGGTGTGTTCGGCCGCAAGATACGCATGCGGCAGTGCACCTGCTCCGGGAACTGGAGAAGAGGGTACCCAGATGGAGAGACAAGATCCGGATTGTCTGGATTCTCGACAACAGCGCCCCAATCGCTCCGCAAGCACCGGAGCTGTACGAACTCGCCGAACGAGACTTCAAGGTTAGTTTTGACATCCCTGGACCAAACCAAGGTAGTTTATTGCAGCACGGGTTCGAACGCATCGTTCATCATTTGCGAGGCATCCAGATCGGTTTGGCACTCGGAGGCGGCGCAGCTCGCGGCATGGCTCATCTTGGGGTGCTCAAAGCGCTTGAGCGGCATGGCATCTACATCGACATGCTGGCGGGGACAAGCGCAGGGGCCATGACTGGCACACTCTACGCGGCCGGCTTGGATCCCGAGTATATTACCCATATCTTCAAGAATGATTTGCAACCATCCTGGTTCTTTCGGCACCTGCCCGGTGGTAGTTACTGGTACTTGCTCTACAAGTACAGACGAAAGCAGTTCGATTCCATGTTGAGAACATACTTAGGCCGAGCCAGGATGGGGCAATTGATTCTTCCGATGTTTACGATCTCCGTCGATCTCGTCGAAGGAGGGCCGGTGGTGAGCGAGGTTGGCGATGCGACGACCGCTATCCTGCAAAGCATCAATCTTCCTCCTCTTGCGCTCCCTATCATTGATTCAGGCAGGGCTTTGGTGGACGGCGCAGTGCTCAACAATATTCCTGCCAACGTGCTGGTAGCCAAGGGATGTAACTTTGTCATCGCATCGAGTGTGACGGCAAAGCTGGAGAGAGACTTTATGGGAATCCGTTCCAAGGGCCGTTCGGCCGCCGGTTTCTTCTCAACGCCTCAAGTGATCATGCGACAAAACATGATTCAGCACTACAACATGAACTCCGTTGGGGTACAGCCGGCGGACTTTGTGATCGCGCCCGACGTGACGTCCTTTGATGTATCGGAGTTCACTCGGGCCGATGAGATGGCGCTTGTCGGGGAAACGGCAACCAGTGCAACCGTCGCACAGCTACGCAGGATGCTCAGCAAGCTTGATTCCAAACTCTTCGAGAGCTCATAGATCGCCAGGCTTCACCGGGACTCGCGGCCTTCCGGCACCGCCGCTGCGACGAGGTTCGCAAGCGTCCGCAGCCACTCGTCCATGCCTTCGCCCTTCTTGGCTGAAAGCCGGAGCACCGGAAGCCCGGGGCGCACGGCTTGGATGTTACCCATCGCGGACTCCCAGTCGAACTCAACGGCGGAGGCCAGGTCCGCTTTGGTAATGACCGCGAGGTCGGCGCCGTGAAAAATCGTCGGATACTTCAGCGGCTTGTCCTCTCCCTCGGTCACCGACATGAGTACCACCCGCATATCCTCGCCGAGATCATAGGCGGCCGGGCAGACCAGGTTGCCCACGTTCTCCACGAACAGAAAATCCAGGCCGGTAAGTTCCCATCCCCCGAGTGCGTTCCGGACCATTTCCGCATCGAGGTGGCACACCGTACCGGTGATGATCTGCTTCACGGGAGCCTGGCTTCGGGCGAGGCGTACGGCATCGTTCTCCGTCGCAAGATCGCCGACGAGCGCCGCCACGCGGTACCGCGGCTGCAGCATCGTCAGCGTCCGCTCCAGCAATGCCGTCTTGCCCGAGCCTGGGCTCGACACCATGCTGATGACCGACACGCCGCAATCGCGGAACTGCTGCCGCAGTTCGCGCGCTACCACATCATTTCGCTTGAGGACGTTCTGCCGTACCTGGATCATGCGCGGTTCGCGTCTCATTCCTCAACCTCCAGCGCCGTCACCTGAAGCTCAGAGCCCTGTAGAACCTCCGGAGTGGGCGTATTGCATTCGGGGCAGGAGAACCATTGCAACGACGCGGGCGACCGCTTCTCACGGCACTGCGGGCAAAAGACCAGGATGGGAACATCCTCAACCACCAGGCGGGATCCCTCTACGCGCGTGCCGGCCGCGGCCATATCATACGCTGAAACCAACACGTCCTTCACAACGCCCGAAAGAGGGCCCAACTTGAGATGAACCGCACTGACCTGCACACCGCGCTTCTCCGACTCTTCCTCGGCGATCTCGACAATGCTCATCGCAATGGACAATTCGTGCATCCGCGTTCTCGCCCTCCGGCTCAGGCGCGGTCGGCAGCGTCCATCGCTTCGCGCAGTATGTGATAAACAGACGCTTGCGCTTCCTGTATCCGTGGAATGTAATCGCAGCGGACTACAATCGGGAAGTCAGCCAAACCTTGGCGGAGGACCTCACCACCATCGTAACCGAGAAGCGCCACCGTAAGCAGATTCCGCTTCCGCGCTTCCTCCAGAGCGAGGATGAGATTCCGCGAACCGCCGCTGGTTGAGATCGCGACCGCGATGTCGCCGGGGCGCGCCTGAGCGATCAACTGGCGCAGAAACACCGCGTCCGTGCCGACGTCGTTCGCCACCGCGGTGAGCACCGCAGGCTCCATCGAGAGCGAAACTGCGGGCGCCGGGCGCAATCCGGCGGGAGGGCACACACAGTCAAGCGCCCAATCGTTGGCGTCGGTGGCGGAACCGCCGTTGCCGAACAGAATGAGCTTGCCGCCGCGTGCGATGCGATCGGCCATCGCAACTGCGGCGCTGGCGATCGATGCCGTTTCCTCGCGGGCCATCTGCTCGCGCAACCGCGCATCGTCGGCGACCTTTATGCGGATCGATGCAGCCACGTCACCCGTCACGTCCGCGGTGTTCTGTTTTTGGCCGCCGAGAAACGGGTAGAGGAACGCCGAGTCGCCTGCTTCCGACCGGAGTTCCCGATGCTCCAGGAAGACATGCACCGTCTCCCAAAGCGTGTGATAGAGGATTTCCATCATCTCTTGATGCTGGAACGGGTGCGCGGAGAAGCAGGGCACGGCGAAGTCGCCTTCCTCACCTGGCAAAGCGAACGCCATCGCGCCGCGCGAACGGGCTTGTGCCAGCGCCGAATGCACCTCAGGGTCGCCTTCAGGAGGGCCGAAACCCATCACGATGTCGTCACGCCCGGCCAGCGCCTGTGTCCACTCGCCGAATTGCGCCGAAAGATCGAGAGCCGGCAAGGCTCGCTTACCGACGATGATCGGATGAATGAACTCGACCGAGACGTGCTGGGCGTCCGTACTGTACGGCCCCCGGCCAAACGCCAGCAGACGCCCGCCGGCGAGGAACCGTTCGGCCATGCTGCGGCAGGACAGCGCAAGGCGGTCTGCCTCGCGCGCGAAGAACCGCTCGTAGACGCGATTGCGTTCGAGCAGTTGCTCTCTGATGGATGTCGCGAGTTGCATCAGCAGATGCGCGGCAAGGGATCGCCTACTAGCATGTCAACCACACGTGTGCCGCCGAATTGAGTTTTGAGCAGCACCAGCCCAGGCGGATCCTCTTTCACGGTTCCGATAATGGCCGCACCCTCGCCGAGCGGGTGCGCCCGCAAAGCACTGAGCGCGGCTTCGGCGGTCTCGCCTGCCACCACGGCCACGAGGCGTCCTTCACAAGCGGCGTAGAGCGGGTCGATCCCCAGGACTTCGCATGCACCGCGCACGGTGCCGCGCACAGGGACCGCACTTTCATCGACCACAATCGCGAGATTCGCCGCTGCCGCATACTCGTTGAGAATCGTCGCAACCCCGCCACGGGTGGCATCCCGCAGGCAGCGCACGCCGGGAATGGCGTCTAGCAGGCAATCGATCAACCCGTGGAGCGGCGCCGTATCCGACGCGACGTCGGCGAGGATGTCGAGTTCACCGCGGGCGATCATGATCGTTACGCCATGGTCGCCCACAGGGCCTGAAACGAGCACCGCGTCCCCCGGCCGTATGCTCGCCGCGCCGAGGCTGATGCTCCGATCGATTACCCCAACACCGGAGGTGTTGATGAAGCACCCGTCCGCCTTTCCACGCTGCACGACTTTGGTATCTCCGGTAACGATGGAAACGCCGGCTGTGCCTGCGGCGCTCGCCATCGATTCGACGATCCGCTTCAGGTCAGCCACCGGAAAACCCTCTTCGAGAATGAACCCCGCCGTGAGATACAGCGGTCGCGCACCGGATACGGCGAGGTCGTTCACCGTTCCGTTGACGGCGAGGTCCCCGATGTTGCCGCCCGGAAAGAACAGCGGCGAGACCACGAACGAATCCGTGGTCAGCGCGAGGCGGCTGCCGTTGACCTGAAAAACGGCCTGGTCTTCCAGTGGCTCAAGCAGCGGATTGCGGAAAGCCGCGAGAAACAGCGCGCCGACGAGGGTATGTGTGGCTTTCCCCCCGGCGCCGTGCGCCATCGTGATGCGCTCCTCCCGCAGGTGGGGCTTGCGCCGGCGCGTGCGCTCGATAAGTTCGAGCACTTGCTGCTCGCGGCCTACGTCGTTCATCTCGCAGCCTCATGAACACGCTCGCGCGTGAACCGCCCGAAGTTGTAGTACGCCGCGCATGCACCCTCGGACGACACCATGCACGTCCCGATCGGCGTTTCCGGCGTGCATGCCGTTCCGAATACCTTGCACTCCCACGGCTTGAGAACGCCTTTCAGCACCTCGCCGCACTGGCAGGCTTTCGGGTCGGCAACACGAATTCCGGGCACCTGAAAGATCCGCTCCGCATCCCAGCGCACGTATTCGTCACGCACTTTCAGCGCGGACTGCGAAATGAATCCCAGCCCGCGCCACTCGAAGTGCGGCCGCAGTTCCATCGTCTGCTGAATCGCTTCGAGCGCCTTCCGGTTTCCCTCCCAGGGCACGACGCGTTTGTACTGGTTCTCGACCTCGCATCGTCCCTCGTCCAACTGCCGCAGTAGCATGTACACCGACTGCAAAACGTCGAGCGGTTCGAAGCCCGAGACCACGACGGGCTTGCCGAAATGCGCGGTGATGAATTGATAGGGCCGGCAGCCGATGACAGTGGAAACGTGTCCCGGGCCAAGAAAGCCGTCCAGTCTGAGGTCGGGCGAATCCAGAATCGCCTTGATCGCCGGCACGATCGTCACATGGTTGCAGAAGATCGAGAAGTTATCGACGCAATCGCGCGCGGCCTTCAGAATCGTGAGCGCAGTCGAGGGAGCCGTAGTCTCGAATCCGATGCCCATGAACACAACACGCCGGTTGGGATTTCGGACAGCAAGTTTCAACGCGTCGGCGGGCGAATAGACCATCCGGATGTCCGCGCCCGCGGCGTTCGCATCCAGGAACGATGACGTCCCGCCGGGCACTCGCATCATGTCGCCGAACGAAGTCATGATCACGTCGGGCTGCATTGCGATGTGGATCGCGTCATCCACCCGTCCCATCGGGATTACGCACACCGGGCACCCGGGTCCGTGCACAAGCGTGATATTCGGCGGAAGATAATCCTCAATGCCGTGTTTGTAGATCGTGTGCGTATGCCCGCCGCACACTTCCATGAATTTGTAGTGGTGATCCGGCCGTGCGAGCCGGGCGATCTCCGCCGCCAGGTCCCTTGCCATATCTCGATCGCGAAATTCGTCTACGAAGCGCATTATCAGCCGCCTTCCCCGCCCGCGTCTTGCCGTAAAGCGTCGATCTCATCGGTGTAAGCGGCGCCCAGCGTTCGCAGAAACTCGAGCGAAGACTTTGCCTCGGCCTCATCGATCCTGGACATCGCAAACCCTACGTGGATCAGCACCCAGTCGCCTGTCCTCAGCCCTTCGCCATCGAGCAGCCCGATGTTGATTCGCCGCGTGACGCCGCTGACGTCTGCGGTCGCCAGATCGCTGCCCTCTGTCATCTCGGTAATCTGTCCAGGAATTGCGAGACACATGGTCCGCCTCCGCCGGCCTCCTGTTCAATGACTTGGCGCACGAGCGCGATGGCCTCGGGCACCGCATCCGATACCGGGCCGCTGAGCCCGATTCGTTCATCCGTATCCCGCGGCTCGCACCCGACGACCAAGACGCGACCGGCCACACCACCCAGGGCGCGAAGGGTGCCCAGCAACGCATCCGGAGTCATGCTATGCGCGTCGGACGAGCCGCCCGCACCCGCACCGTCCAGGTCTGGCTCGATCAGATAGACGGTGCCTGCGGCGCCGCCTCGAGCCGTTGCGTCCACGAAGACCGTAAGCTCGTACGCCCCGTCGAGCATTTCATAGGCGAGGTGGATGCCCCGAATGCCGAAGTCGGCGACGCGCACCCAATCCGGAACGCCTTCCGCCGCCAGGCGATTCGCGACCTCCACACCGAAGCCGTCATCCCCTAGAAAGATATTGCCGATGCCGGCAATAAGCGCCCGGTGCCGCATCTTACATGCTGCTGAGCTTGACGTATCGGATCAGATCCGGCACCGATTTGAGGAACACGTAAGTCGAGTAGCCGCCTACGACAATCGCCACCGTCCAGCCGAAAATTCGCATAGTCACCCCTTTTCCCGCTCGTTTACCGGCTCAAGTTCATCCGGATAGAAGTAGAGAAAGCGCCCGTACCAACTGTGAAGGTCGGCCGCGGGATCGTCCTCAACAACAACAGCGACGTAAGTCCGGTCTTCCACATCCCGGTGCACTGCCTCGACGCGCGCAAAGCGTCCGGCAAGGAACAGGTCCATCGAATCCGCCCGGCGCTGGGGCCGCAGCCGCACACGCGCGCCTCTTGCGATGCGATGCCCGCCGATATCAATGTGTGCGCTCTCCGGGGGAGCGCTATCGCGAGGATTGAAGAAGTCCTCCACCGCATTTGACGTCTTCAACTCCCGGATTGCCCCGTGCAACTTCTCGAACATCTCCCGCGGTATCGAATCCGTGCGCTCGATGATTGCTGCCGCCCGCGCATCCGTCGCGCGCGCCTCCTGCTTTTCCTCGTTCGTCATTGTCATTACACGGAGTGAGAGCAACTCGTCGATTTCGGTGGAATCGAAAAGGTTGCCGGGGCTTTCAGGCGCGATCTGGGGGTAGTCATAGAGGATGATCGGCGCGGAGAGCATGACCGTGCGCTCGCCCGGACGCCCCACAAGGACAGGCCAGGCGTTCACGTTCGTGCATGCGGCGGTCGCGGGCAGATTGACTTGCGAAACGAACAAGCCATCATGCACGGCGAGCAGAGTGTGCGTACCGACGAGCGAGTGATGGAGCGCCGCCGCGCGATCCACCCCGCAATCCCCACGCCAAGAGTTCTCGATGCGCACGCGCAACTTCAGCCAGGAGTCTATGCGCTCGGCGGAGATTCGCACATTCGCTGACACTGCTCCGTCCGGCACTTCTATCGGAAACGTCGTCTCGCTTTCGATCGCGTCAGATAGCTTCACCCGTTGCGTTTCGGACTCCCGCTCGTGGCCTTCGTCCCAACCGTCGCGCGGCAGCAGTTGCAGGAATCTGACTTTCACGTCCACGGTTGGCTCGCCGTGTGGCTCGATGAGGCACTCGGTCTGCGCGAACCAGGGCTCACCTCCGGCCTTCTCGCTGTACTCTCTCGGTGCGATCACGCCGAATTGAAAGCGGAAGTTGTTTTTCGCCGACGACGCTCGATACGGGTAGAGTATGTAGCCCTCATACAGAACCGCGTCAGCCACTCTTCGCGCCAGGTCGAACGTCATTGGCCCACCTTCGGCGCAGCCGATTCCATTAGGACGTCAACCGCGTCATCCAGGCTCAGCAGCCCGCGCGCCGTCTTGAATCGCTGGAGCGCGTCGATGCTCTCACGCCGCAGCCGTATCCAGGAGCATCCGGGAAAGTATTGGTCCATGAGCTCGCGCCAGACACGCACCGGCATGCGGAAGTGCGCCTCCTTGCTCCAGGGAATCTGCGCGATTCGAATGCCGTTTTCGGCTCTTACAAAAACCGTGCCGCTAAACAGGAAGTCGAGCGGAACGTCGCCGTCCTCGAGTGACTGAAAGTACTTCGCGGCCGTGACTTCAAGATCGTATGTGCAAGCGATGGGCAGATCGACTTTCGTCGCCCCCTGGAATTCCGGCACGATCAGCATGGCATGGGTCCAGAGCAGCGGCTTCAGTGTCTCGGCCCACCGCTCGGGCTCGCCGAACAACTCGAACAGCCGCTCGTGCTCATCGCGCGAGTAGTTGCGCTGGCGCGGCGCGATCTGCACCTGGCACCGCAGCATGATCGAGTCGATTCGCTCGGTCGCGTCAGCGTCGATCGCGAGCCGGAACAGCAGAGTAGGAGCAGCCGCGTATCGCTCCACCCGCACGGATTCAATTGCGAAACTCAGGCCGGTCATACGGCGGTGTCGGGGTCCTCGCTGCGTTCGCGCAGCCTGTCGAAGAAAGCGCTGATAGCCTGCCGCGCGTCTTCGCCGCCATCGAACCCTCTCCAGTGGCGGCGCATCAACCCGACCAGTTCGTAACATGCGTCGATGGGCACGATGTAACACTCCGAACACCCGCCAGCCCGCCGCACCAGCACCGCTTCCACATCGGGAGCCAGCGTGCGCAACAGCGCGTTCTCCTGCACGATTTCATCCCAGATTTCGAGCGGCAGGGCCGATTCCGCAGCTCCCGCCGGGCTCGGATAGAACGCCAGTGTTCGATTCAGCGCCGAGTTGTGGAATAGAAACGCCATCCCGACCGGGATTTGGAGCCTGTCCCATTGCGCGTCCGTCAAAGCCATGCCGGGCAAGCGCACGTACCGGCCGGGCACGGCCCTATACTTCCCGAGCGCGGCCCCTGGATGCGCGAACAGCAGGTAGCAGGCGCGGCAGACGCACATGAGGTTGCGTTTTTCGATTTCGACCACATGCCGGTGCTCCTCCGGGATCGGCTCGGAACAGAGCCCGCAACGCTCTTCCGTGTCACGCCGTTGCTCGGACCGGGGCTCGAGGAATCGCCGCAACCTGAGCAGTTGTTCCATCGTCAGGCCCCCGGCGCCAGCCCGATCTGCACCAGAGTGGCGGGCACCTCGACCTTCACCCCATCGAGTTCGGGTGCCGCCTCGGTCACCGCGTGCTCGATCGCCGCGGCCAGTCCTGCCGGCACTCCACCGCCCCCGTTCGAATCTATGCGCACCCGAGCTATGCCATTCTCGATCCCCTCGAAAACAATTCGCTGCCCCTTCACGCGGCTCCCGATGGGCGCGAGCGCTTCGCGAATCCGTGTTTCGGCGTCGAGCGGGTGACGGCCGTGAATCAGAAGCAGGCTCGCGACGAGCTTGTCGCGAACCAGGCGATCGAATATCGCCTGGTCGCTCAGTTCGATTATTCGTTCAAGCCCGGCCCCATACACCTCCATCAGCACGCCGACAAGTTCTTCCGCTTTCGCACGGATCTGCGGATCGCTGAACTCGTCCAGCAGGCGCTCGATCCGCTCCACCGCCCGGTCGATCTCCGGCAAATCGGGCATTATTTTGTTTCCTCTCCGGTATTGAGGAGTGTCGGCGAGTGGCGTCGTTCGAGGGTTTTGCCATTGCCCAGGAACATGTGGACGCCGCACGGCAGGCATGGGTCGAAGCTCCGCACGGTGCGCATGATGTCGATGCCCTTGAATTTGTCCGGGCCGTTCTCTTCGAAGATGGGCTGGCCCTGGACGGCGTCCTCGTACGGTCCAGGAGTGCCGTACATGTCGCGAGGACTCGCGTTCCACGGAGTCGGAGGATACGGGTGATAGTTGGCGATCTTGCCGTTCCGAATCACCAGGTGGTGCGACAGCACGCCGCGAACGGCCTCCGTGAACCCGCAGCCGATTGCCTCTTTCGGCACTTTGAATGAGCTCCAAGTCTTGTGCCGCCCGGCGTTAACCTCCGCCAGACCCTTCTGGACGAAGTGCAAGGCGCAAGCCGCCGCGTAAGCCTGGAAGTAAGTTCGCGCGCGGTCGCGTTCTATCGTATTGGCCCACTGTGGAACTTTCCATTCGAGCGTGACCTCCGGCTTTGTGGCCGTCTTCGGGAAATTGATCTTCACGCTACTGCCCGTAGCCTTCACGTAACCGATGTCAACGAGCCCGTTCAGTGCCGTGGACCAGAGCCGCGCCAGCGGACCGCCCCCAGTATCGAGCGGCAGGTAGTCCTTGCCATCGAACCAGCGCGGTGACATTACCCAGGTGTACTTACCCCCGAACTCGCGCCGCTGCGGCTTGGGAATCGTGTGCTGATTCCACGGATGGCGCCTGTCCACCGGATTCCCAAGCGGGTCGTGGGTGACAAACATCTCTTTATCTTCCCAATCGTCGTAATAGGAACTGCCGAGCAGAATGCGAATACCGAGATTGATTTTGACGAGATCGTTTGTCACCAGCTTGCCGTCTACAACGATCCCCGGGGTGACGAACATCGCGCGCCCCCAATGGCTCATGTCCCGGTAATCGAAATTCCGTTCCTCAGGATTCTGAAACGCGCCCCAACATCCGAGCAGAATGCGCCGCCGCCCGACCTCTTCGTAACCTGGCAGGGCCTCGTAGAAGAAATCGAACAGGTCGTCGTGCATCGGCACGGCGCGCTTCATAAACTCGACATACCGCATGAGCCGCGTCTGGTAATCGGTGAACAACTGCACGGTTGCGTGCGTGCCGACTCCGCCGGGGTAAAGCGTGGAAGGATGAACGTGCCGGCCCTCCATCAGGCAGAACATCGCCCGAGTGAGGCGGCTCACCTGTAGCGCTTCGCGGTAGAACTCGCCTTCGAACGGGTTCAGCGCCTTCATAATGTCGCCGATCGTCCGGTATCCGTGCGCCTCGGCGTTTCGCGCCTGGGCCTTCTCTGCCTTCTGCCACACACCGGGGTTCGTCTCGCGAACCATCTTTTCACAGAAGTCCACGCCGACCAGATTCTCCTGGTAAAGGCAGTGGTCGAACATGAACTCCGCGGCCTCGCCGAGATTCA
This sequence comes from Acidobacteriota bacterium, assembly GCA_023436715.1. Taxonomy (GTDB): domain Bacteria; phylum Acidobacteriota; class Terriglobia; order Bryobacterales; family Bryobacteraceae; genus Fen-330. The sequence continues at coordinate 4,395 of JAEZIJ010000008.1, read as the reverse complement.
TGATCCACTCGCCCACCGCCGGAGGCTGGACTCCGTATGCCATGTTCTGCGTGTAAACCGAGCAAGTGGCGTGGTTATCGCCGCAGATTCCGCAAATCCGGCTCGTGATGAAATGCGCGTCGCGCGGATCCTTTCCTTGCATGAAGAGGCTGTATCCGCGGAAGATCGATGACGTGCTGTAACACTCGGCTACTTCCCGGCGGCCGAAATCGATCTTGGTGTAGATTCCGAGGCTCCCTACGATTCTCGTGATCGGATCCCACGCCATTTCTACGAGCTGACTTTTTCGCGAGTCCTGCTCCCGAAGATCGCTTATGTCGGTGGCCATTGCGTGTCCCCCCTGATACAGTTGTAGTTGCCGACTAGTTATGCCCAGGGCCGCTCATAGCCCGTTGTAAGTTTGCGTCCCTTGCGGCGCCACTTGGGCTCCTTGTCAACCGTGTGGATAGTTATGCCGCGCAGGCTACGTATCAGCGGGCCGTAGAAGTGGCCAGTAATCTCTGTGGACAACTTACTGCCAGGCGGCTCGTCCATGAACGGCATAAACTTATCGGGGAAGCCCGGCATCGTGCATGCAATGCAGATTCCGCCGACATTCGGGCATCCGCCGATGCCATCCTGCCAGCCGCGCCTCGGCACATTACAATAGACCACCGGCCCCCAACACCCGATCTTCACAAGGCATTTGCGGTCTACCCCGTACTCGACGGAGAAATCGCCCTGCTCGTAGTAGCCCGCGCGATCACAGCCCTGATGCACCGTTTCCTCGAACAGCCACTTCGGCCTGAGCTTGTCGTCCAGCGGAATCATCGGCGCGTTTCCCGCCAATTGGCGCAGAAGATAGAGGATCGTCTCCGACATGTTATCCGGCTGGACCGGGCATCCCGGGACGCACACAACCGGCACTCCGGCCTTCGACTTCCAATTCCACCCGAGATAATCGGGCACGCCCATCGAGCCGGTCGGATTGCCTTCCATTGCGTGAATTCCGCCGTACGTTGCGCAGGTGCCCGCCGCGACCACGGCCACCGCCTTTGGCGCCAAACGGTCGATCCATTCAGAGAGCGTAATCGGCTGCCCTGTCTGTGGATTGTTGCCGAAGCCCGTCCAGTAACCTTCGCTTTTGATGCTCTCGTTGGCGACGGAGCCCTCGACGACCAGTACAAACGGTTCGAGTTCGCCCGCCTCCGCCTTGAAGAACCACTGCATGAATTCGCTGCCGACCTGGTAATCGATCAACGGCCAGTGGAACTGCACTTTTGGTAGGCCGGGCAGCACTCCCATTGCGATCTCTTCGATGGCGGGCAATGTCGCGTTGGTCAGCGAAACCGAGTCGCCGTCGCAACTCATCCCCGCATTGGTCCAAAGAACGTGAACTACCTTGTCTCCGACAGGCACCATCTGATCGCCTCCTCTGCAAGAAAGAGACTCCGTGATGGACGGCCAGCAACCGGGAGAGTCTCAGCCGGAGGGCAATTTCGCGATGGCAACCCTGGCGTGAACCAATACGATGTCGCCCACCGAGGCGTCGGTCAACTCTATGCTGACCTCCTCATCTCGAAGGTCGCCGTCCACTCTCGCCATGCCGTTATCCAGCAGTTCGAGCACACGGACAGCCACGGCCTCGTCCGAACAGGTCGCGCACGTATGGTGATGACATTTGGCCATCCGTCGTTTCCCAGCCTTTCTCCCCTGACTATTCAGGATTCGGTCGTCCCCTCTTACTCAGTGCCCTCCGCCGAGTTTAAGTTAATTCAAAAATAGCGCGCTTTCCGGACGAGCGCAACATAATTGCAGGCGCTAATGCGAGTTACGGACTACTAACTCAGTTACTCGCTCAAGACCTCGGGGAGAGCAAATTGCTCGAAAGAGCGGAGGAGGGGACTGAGATGAAATGGTTACCGTTCTCTTCCGGCCTCCACGGTGCGATCACGCGGATACCGGACCGCTACTGGGCGCCGGTAGCCGCCTCAGCCATGCTGGCCATCATCGGTGCGATCGGAATAGCATCGAGCGAGCCGCTGCTTTTCGCGAGCCTGGGACCTTCGGCTTACCTCGCCGCCAGAAAGCCACAGGAGCGCAGCACGAAGTTCTACAACGTTTTCATGGGGCACCTGAGTGGGTTGGCTGCGGGATTTCTCGCCGTGTTCGCTCTCGGGGCGTGGAACGCCCCCGTCCCCTTCGTCGATTCTCATTCGCTCGCGCCCGTGCGTCTGTTTGCGATCGCGCTGGCCGTACTGTGGAGCCTGTCCTTCGACTCGTTGCTGCATGTGGACCACGCGCCGACAGAGGCCACAACAATCCTTGTAGCCAGCGGCGTCTTTCGGACGGCAACCGACGCTCTCATGGTGATCCAAGGCGTCGCCATTATGGCGTTTCTGAGCGAGATGTTCCGAAGGCTGCGCGCCCGGCATCCCCAGGAACAACAGACGTGATTCGCGGATGCCATACAATGCTGTCTTGAAGACGCGCGCGCCTCTCAGGAAAACGCCCGCAGCGAAGCCACGGCCTCGTACCCGCCGCCGGTCCAAACGGGGGCTTGACAAGCTTTCCCGACTCGCATCGGCAGGGCTCGCATCCTTATTGCTGTTTTTCATCGCCGCGGGAGCGGTGGCGTGGGCCAGGCAGTCCTATACGTTCACGCTCCGCCTGCCTTTCCGCTTGACTTTTCAAACGCCGCTGGTCATTGAGCCCAAAGCGGCCGGCGAGAGTGCGGCAGAGGCTGACCAGGGAGGCCACCGGCTTACGCCCTACCAGGCTTACGCCTGCCGGAAGTTCGGATCGGCCTGCAGGGTGGCCCTCGCCATACAACGCGCGGAGAACTCAAAAGGAGACTGTGAGGTCTATCACTACAACACCGACGGCACGCTCGACTGGGGATACTTTCAGATCAACACCGTTCACCTCAAGCGGCCCGGCCTGAACCTCCGGGATCTGCTGAGTTGCAGGGCAAACATTGACTTCGCGTACCAGCTTTATCTGGAGCGCGGTTTTCAACCCTGGAGCACGTACAACAGCGGTGCATTCCGGAAATTCCTGCACGAGTAGATGTATCCTGATCTCTGGAATGATCCACGACCCGCACATCCTAAATAAAGGTCTGGAGCGGCGCCGGTTCCTCCAGGGTTCGCTTGCCATGGTCGGTGCGGCCCCGTTGTGCTGTACCACCCCTGTGATCTGCGCGGGGAGCGTGCAGGTTGACGGCGGCCGGTTGCTGATCGATCTGAAGAAAGCGCGCGAACTCCATCGCGTGGGATCGGCAGCGGCGGTCTTCGACCCCGCTCGCGGATTCAACCTGATAGTCGCGCGTACAGGGAAGCATGAGTTCGCGGCCCTCGACCGTTCGTGCACGCACGGAAAAGCGCAATGCACTTACAACCACAAGCACCGCACGGTGCAGTGTACCAGCCTCAATCATGCAGAGTACGACCTGAAGGGTACGCTTTTGCACGGCCGCACGCACGGCAACCTGCGCGCGTATGAGGTGCGGCAGCGCGGCGCCTTCCTCGAGATCCGCCTGGGAGCGTGAGACATGCGTGCCGCACTCGCCTGCCTGGCGTTCACAACAGTACTATTCGCACAGCACCCCAACTTCGTCCGCATCCCGCCAGGGTCGTTCGGCAATATGCGATTTGAGCAGCCGTTCTGGATGGGGAGAACCGAAGTCACGGTGCAGGAGTTTTCAGCTTTCGTCAAAGCGACGGGCTATCGCACTCTGGCTGAGAAGAAAGGCGCGCCTCGAACCTGGAAGAGCCCAGGCTACAAGGTTCGCAATCGGCAGCCGGTTGTCTATGTCACGGTGAACGACGCCGTTGCCTACTGCGAGTGGGCTGGCGGTCGCCTGCCTACAGATGCCGAGTGGGAGTATGCTGCGCGCGCGGGTGCCGCCGGCCGGCATTACTGGGGCGAGGACATTGACGGCCGCTATCTTTGGTACCGCGCGAACTCCGGGGGCCGCCCGAACGCCGCCGGAACGAAACTGCCGAATCGCTGGGGGCTGTATGACATCGAGGGCAATGTGTGGGAATGGACGATGTCCGAACCGCAGAACGGCGAACCTTGGGCAAACCGCAGGGGCGGCTCGTGGGTGGATTGCGATGAGATCGAAGGAAAACCCGGCGGGCAAAACTCGCCCTTAATCGGGATTTCGATCTTCTTCAAAATACCCGTAAAGCTCGACCACCGCTACGACGACATCGGCTTCCGCTGCGCCCGCGACAGCGCCCCCTAGGGAGTGCCGCATGGGCCTGCGGCCCACCAAGGGTGATGAAAATGCACACCGGGCAGGACCGCCCAGTGGGGCAGGGCCTCGCCCTGCGGCGGGCTCCCATCCCGCCTGCGTGGCCGGCCTGAGAGGCCGGCGCAGCCCGAGGGGCTGCCCCACTCGCGATCGGA
>JAEZIJ010000165.1 GCA_023436715.1 Acidobacteriota bacterium | reverse complement strand
CGCCGCGTCCGTTTCCTGAGCGCGGCGCAGCGGTTCCGTGCCCGGCATGGAGAATTTGAACAGGCCGGCGTCGAGATAGGAAACGCGCATGCCGTTGGATGCGAACTCCTGAGCCGCAGCCTTCAATTCCGCCTCCGGCAACGCTTCGTACGAACTGCGGCCGCCCGGCACTCCCCGCAGTTCCACCAGATTCAGCCCGTATTGCTTAATAAACGCGATCGCGTCGGCCGGCGACCGGGCTATTTCATCGGTAATCGCACTGATTCTGGTTTTATCGACTCGCCTTGGCTTCGCCGATAGGGGTGCCGCCGCAAGCGCGGTCGCAATCAATTCTCTTCGGGTCATCAAGAATCATCATACCTGTTTGCCAGTCCGGGCACGCGCGGGCGGCAAGCATACGGAGCGCGGGAGACCCGCTGCAGGCGTGGACGCCTGCCCCGCCGGTTTGGCAACCGTAAACATGAGTAAGCGGTACTAAATACCCTTGACTTCGGAGTAAGTTCACAACAGAATTGATTGCAACTGGCAGAGGGAGTCTGAAAAAATGATCCGAAACACGGTAGTTCTCTCCCTGGTATTCGTGTGCGCGGCCAGCCTGGCCTTTGGACAGACCATGACCGGCGCGATTACCGGCACTCTCAGAGACCCAAGCGGAGCGGTGGTTCCGAAAGTCAAAGTCACCGCTACGAACACCGCAACCAGCCTCACTTACTCCACAGCTTCGAACGAAGCCGGAGTGTATAACCTGTTGTTTTTGCCCATTGGAAGATACAACGTCGCAGCGGAAATTCAGGGTTTCAAGAAAACCACCCTGGGCCCGTTCGCGCTCGAAATCAACCAGACGGCGCGCGTCGATATCCAACTTGAGGTAGGCGACACCACGCAGTCCGTCGAGATCAAGGACATCGCCCCGACTCTGCAAACCGAATCGACGCAGACCGGCGATGCCCTTTCTTCGACCAAACTGACCACTATCCCGCTGAACGGGCGCAATTTCGCCTCGCTGACCATGCTCATTCCCGGCGCCATCTCCACGGCACCGAACAACATGAACACCTCGGGACGATTCCAGGGTTCGGGAAGCCGCCCGCAGGTGAACGGCAACCGGGAACAGACGAACAACTTCCTGCTGGACGGCGTGGACGTAAACGATTCGATCGACAACCGCATCGGTTACTCTCCCAATGTCGATGCCGTCGAGGAAGTGAAGGTGATCACCGGCAACGGCTCGTCCGAATTCGGCAACGTGGGCGGCGCGATAGTAGCCATGTCCATCAGGGGGGGCGGGAACGATTTTCACGGCAACGCATTCGAGTTCCTGCGCAACCAGGGCCTGGACGCCAACGGTTTCTTCAACAACCGCTCCAATACGGCTAAGCGCGACTTCAGCCGCAACATCTTCGGCGGTACTCTTGGCGGACCGATCAAGCGCAACAAGGCCTTCTTCTTCATCGATTACGAAGGCACCGAGCAGCGAGGCTCCGGCCCGGCCACGGCCAGCGTGGCGCCCTCAACCTGGCGCACCGGAGATCTGTCGGACTTTCTGAATATATCGAAGCAGATCGTGCGCGACCCGCTGACCGGCCCCGATGTCGGATCGCGCGATCCATTCCCGGACAACATCATTCCGCAGTCCCGCATCGTGAACCCACTGGCGCAATACCTGTTCGGGCACCCCGATCTCTACCCGGTCCCGAACAACCCGGGAACAGGCACGCTCTTCGTCACGAACAACTACCTTGCAAGCTCGGCCAGCAAGCTCTCCAATCACCAGGCGGACGCCCGCGTGGACTTTCGTCCAAGCGATGCCGACAACCTCTCCGCGCGCTGGTCGATCGGACGCTACGAATCCGTCGGCAGCAAGGAGGCGCTGCCCGTACAGATGTCCGGCGGCACGACCGGGCCGACCCAGAGCGTCGTGCTTACCTGGACCCGGACCTTCTCGTCACGCATCGTCAACGAGGCTCGTTTCGGCTTCTCGCGCATCGGCATCAATGACGTGGTGATCGATTCCTCAGGCAAGCTGGGCGCGGATGGCAACCAGAAGTTCGGAATTCCGGGAGGCCAGTTTATTCCCGGATTGAGCAGCATCGTCATCGGCAGCAACTTGTCCAACCTCGGCAGCGCCGCAACCATCAGCAACACGATGGACAACAAGTTCCAGTACGGCGACAACCTGACGTATCAAAGGGGAGCGCACCTGCTCAAAATGGGCTTCCAGTTCATCCGGTATCGCCAGAACAGGTACTATGCCGGCAACAACGGCGCGCTGGGTACGTTCACCTTCGACGGAAGCTACTCGGGCATCTCCTACGGCGACTTTCTGCTGAACGCGCTTGCGAGCAAGGGCCGCGGCGCAGTCTCCGGCATGTGGGGTCACCGGCAATGGCGCGACGGCATTTTCTTCCAGGACGACTGGAAGGTGACCTCAAACTTCACCCTCAACCTCGGCCTCCGCTGGGAGTACGCCCAGCCGATCTACGAAGCCAAGGACCGCCAGGTGAACATCAACACGTTCACCGGCGAACTGCTCTACGCGGGGAAGGACGGCAACAGCCGCGCGCTCTACGAACCCTACTACAAGCAGTTCGAGCCGCGCGTCGGCCTGGCCTGGACGCCGGGCATGTTCCACAACAAGCTCGTGTTTCGCATGGGATATGCGATGTCCAGCTTCATGGAGGGTACCGGCGCCAACCTTCGGCTGACGATGAACCCGCCGTTCTTCGTCGAGTCCAATGTCACTTACGACCCGCGCACACCGGGCGACATTCGCACCGGCTTCACCGACGTGATCGCCCGGGGCGACATGACCGGACCGCGGACCGGCGCCAACCCGTTCTACCAGGCGCGCGCGTGGGATCTCCACCTGCGGCCGCAGTTTACGCAGCAGTTCAACGCCGCCATGGAGTATCAGTTCAGCAACACGACGTCGCTCAACGTCGCCTATGTCGGCCAGTTGGGAACGCACCTCGTAGTTCCACACGAGGCTAACCAGCCGCTGCCCGGTGTCGGCCCGGTCTCGAGCTGGGCGCCCCTGAACGACCGTCGTCCGCTGGCCGCCCTACTGCCGAACGTCGGCAATATCGCGCTCACGGAGGGCAGTGCGCGCATGAGCTACAACTCGCTTCAGACAACGTTCCGCAAGCGGTTGTCCAACGGGCTCGACTTCGTCAGTTCGTACACCTTCGGCAAGACCCTGATGGAGAACCTGGGCTATTACGGGTGCGGCTCAGTCAACAGCGACGGCGCGTACTGGCAGAACGCCTATGACCGCCGCTCGAACCGCGGCCCCGCCTGCTTCGATGCAAGGCACAATTTCACCATCGGCGGGCTCTATGAACTGCCGGTCGGGAAGAACAGGAAGTTCGGCTCCAGTTTCAGCAAGCCGGCGGATCTTCTGCTCGGCGGCTGGAGTCTCAACTACTTCGTCAACGCGCATTCCGGCTTCCCGGTGACCATTTTTGCGGGTGCCGCGAACACGGGACAGGCGACCCGCGGCAACGTGCGTGCCAACGCATATCACAAACTCGCGGTCCCCTCCCAGACCGTTGACGCGTTCTTCGGCCCCGTGACGGCGGCCAGTTTCTGCGGACCCGGAAACAACGACGGCACGTGCGCTTATGGCGTGCCCGCTCCGGGCATGTTCGGAACAGCCGGAGTCGGCACCGAGCGCGCCCCAAGCTTCTTCAACCTCGACATGTCCATCGGCAAGAGGTTCGACGTTACGGAGCGGCAGCGTTTCGAGTTCCGCGCCGAGTTTTTCAATGCGTTCAATCACGTGAGCTTTGGGCCGCCCGGACGCGACATCTCCACGCCCAGCTCCTTCGGCCAGATCACGGGACAAATACAGCAGCCGCGTAACATTCAGTTCGGCATGAAGTATTACTTCTGAGGTGTACAGAGCAAAGCGGGGACTTCGAGCATGTCCCCGCTTTGCCTCTGCTAATCGCCCAGCAGCCGGCCGTACGGTTCCAACTGCTTCACGTTGTCGCACACGGCTTTCAGGCCTGCCGTGAGAGGAATGGCCAGAATCAGGCCGGCCGCCCCCCAGATCACGCTCCAGAACATCAGCGCCACAGTCACCACAAGCGGGTTCAGGTGTACTCGCGTACCCACAATCTTCGGATAGAGCAGGTTCATGCCGATCAGGTGGAGAACCGCGACGATGGTCAGAATGGCGATGTAGGGCGTCATCGTGTTGTAAACTGCCAGCGCCCCCAACAGCGCAGGCAGAAGCGCAAGCGGCAGCCCGACGTAGGGAACCAGCGTCAGAAACCCGCTGATCGCCCCGAGCAGAAACGGGTACGGGAGGCGAAACAGCCCGAAAACCAGAATTGTGAGCGCCGCCAACAGGATCCCGAGCAGCGAATTGCCCACTACGAACGCCCGGACAATTCCCGCGATGCCGTCCAGCGCCCTGCCCGCCACAATGCGCCCCTGCTCTTCAAACAGCAGGAGGAAGCTGCGGTGGATGTGATCGCGCCAGCTCAACATGAAATAGACGAGGAAAGGCACGAACGAGGCCATCAGCAGAAACTGGTACACGGACCCGATGAGCGAGTACGCAAAATCGACCAGCGGCGGGCGCTCCGGCCTGATCCGCACCTCCTGCACCGTGCCTTCAGACGGCGCCGGAGCGGGCGGCAGAACCGGTTCGGCGGCGCGCTTCCGCCGGGAAGGCTGCTTTGCCTGGGGAGGCTGCGGCGGCGCCTGGGCCTTCTGCTCCCGGAACCGTTTGGGCACGATCACCTCGCCCATCCAGCGCTCGATCTCCTCCATCTTGGAGACGACCTGGCCGGTGAGGTCGTCGATACGCTGCCCGTACTTCGGGAATTCGTCCACAACGCCGGCAACCTGCGTGTACACGGCAAACCCGGCCAAATAGAGAACGCACACGGCAAGCGAACACACCACGAAACTGGCGAGCGCGCGCGGAATGCGCAACCTCATGAGCAGAACAACCGAGGGCTCCAGGATAAACGCGACGATTACGGCCGTACACATCGTCACCAGGAACGCCCGTCCGTAGTGCAGGAGGGCGACCGCGCAGGCTGCTCCGATAATAGATGCGCTTACGCCTCGCGGCTTCACGCTGTGCATTCGGCGGGAAATTACGGTCACAACTAACCCTGAAAAATCTGCAATCTACATCGAAATTACTATCCGCTACTCTAACATGGAGCGACCTATAATGTAATGTAATGGAAATTCCGGTTGCCGAAACCGAGCCGCGGCCGCGAGGGAGCGGTTTGACAGCATGAGCAGAATTCTCGCTCTCGATGTCGGCAAACGCCGCATCGGGCTTGCCGTAAGCGACGAACTCGGGCTGACCGCTCAGGGCCTGGAGACGCTCGAGCGCCGGAATAATCGTGAGGATTTTTCCGCCCTTGCCCGCCTCGCCAAGGAGCGGAATATCTCCCTTTTTCTGGTGGGCAACCCCATCCACATGAGCGGCGAGGAAGGGCGGCAGGCCGGTTTTGTGCGGCAATTCGCCGAAACGCTCTCCGAACGGACCGGCATCCCGGTAAAGCTATGGGATGAGCGGCTTACGACCGTAGAGGCCGAACGCGTGCTGCGCCAGAGCGGAATCAGCATCGAGAAGCGCGCACGCGCGGTGGACCGGCTTTCCGCCGTGCTTATCCTCCAGAGCTACCTGGATTCCCTCGGGCAGGAGGGCGATCCGGGGGCATGAAGATTCGTACGGTCTTCGCCGCCGCCGTACTGTTGGCCCTTGCGGCCGGGGCGGCGGCATGGTGGATCCGCCGGCCCTACGCCGGTTTTTCAGGCCAAACGTTCGTGGACATCCCCAAGGGCACGGGCACGCGCGGCATCGCGCGCATGCTGGCGGACGCCGGCGTGATTCAGCACCCGGTTCAGTTCCTGATCGTCCGCGCTCTCCGCCCTCACGCGGTGCTCAAAGCCGGCGAGTACCGGTTCGACAAGCCCTCCAGCGTGTTGAATATTTTTGACCGCGTGGCTCGCGGCGACATTTTCTATTACGTCCTGGCAGTGCCGGAAGGCAACAACACCTTCGACATCGCGGCGTCTCTTCAGCGCGAAGGCATCATGGACGCCAAGGCTTTCCTCAGCGCCGCGCACGACCCGGCGCTCGTCCGCGATCTCGACCCCAAGGCGCCCTCGCTCGAAGGCTACCTCTTTCCCGACACGTATCGGGTCACGCGCCACACAACCGCGCAACAACTCTGCCGGATGATGACGGAGCGTTTCCGCAAAGTCTGGCACGAAGTCGCGCCGCCGAATACGGACGTACACGATGCGGTCACGCTCGCCTCGCTCGTCGAGAGGGAAGCGCGGCTGCCTGCGGAGCGCCCGGTGATCGCCTCCGTGTTCCTCAACCGCCTCCGGCTGAATATGCCGCTCCAGTGCGATCCGACGACGGTCTACGCGGCGCTGCTCGAAGACCGCTACCGCGGCGCGATCTACCGGTCCGACCTGGAAAGCAAGCAGCGGTACAACACCTACCAGCATGGCGGGTTGCCGCCCGGGCCGATTGCCAACCCCGGCGAACAGTCGCTGCGCGCCGCGCTGCACCCCGCCGGCACGGACTTCCTGTATTTCGTCGCCCTGCCCGACGGCTCCGGCGCGCACCGGTTCTCGAAAGCGCTGGCGCAGCACACCCTTGCCGTCCAACAATATAGGCGTGGCCTCCGGCAGGCGCAGCAAGCGGACCGAACTGAACGCGTACCTGGAACAAAACCGCCCGGAAATCATCACGGAAACGGAGTTCGCGGAACTGCGGGTCCGCCTCGCGCCCGTTTCTGACTCCTACCTGCGCCGGTTGCTCCGTTCGACGGGCGTGCCGCTCGCGCCACTGGTTGCCGGCGTCCGCCAGGATTCCCTCGCCGATCTGGAGCGCAGTCTCCTCGACCTTTACAACGAGTACGAGCGTGCCGAGGGGGATAAACCCAGGCAGCGCGCCTGCCGCCGCCTGGTGATTGAAGCGAAAGACCACGCCCGCTGGGCATTACGCCGCGGCCACACGGAAAAGGAGGAGATGATCCTCTGGATGCTCACCTGGCTCGAAAACCCGGGCGTGTTTCCCGGCTGGGTGGAGTTGCGAAAAGAGAGACTGTAGGGGCCGGGCATGCCCGGCCCGCAAAAACGTATTTGAGTGTACTCTCTCTTGAAAATACTCCCTGTCAGGCAACGGGCTGAAGTATAACCTTGTGGCCGAGTTTCTCCAGT
>JAEZIJ010000198.1 GCA_023436715.1 Acidobacteriota bacterium | reverse complement strand
CGAGTTCCTTTTGGTCTTTCCGGTTGACTTCGATCCTCAGGGGTGGACGGCCCATACTCAAGTATGAGCCAAAACATTTCAAAATGGAATTGTTTTTTAGAATTTGTCTAGGCGGTCAGAGAACTAGCCAAGTCACCGATGCGCATTCGGGGTAGATAGCCTAAGTGAGGGGACATTATGGCAGGCGAGATAGTGGTCATCACTGGAGCGTCGGCGGGAGTGGGGCGGGCAACCGTGCGCGAATTCGCGAAGCATCAGGCATCGATAGCACTCATCGCGCGCGGCAGAGCGGGGCTGGAGGGCGCGAGGGAAGAAGTGGAGCGCGCCGGCGGCAAAGCAATCGCTTTCCCCATAGACATATCCGATCCGAACCTGGTTGACCAGGCTGCGAAGGAAGTAGAACGCCTCCTCGGACCAATTGACATCTGGATCAATTGCGCCATGGTCACCGTGCTTGCACCCACAAAGGAGATGAGTGCTGAGGAATATCGCAGGGTGACAGAGGTGACCTACCTCGGGGTGGTACACGGGACACTTGCGGCACTCCGGCATATGCTGCCGCGCGACCGCGGCTGCATCGTTCAGGTCGGATCGGCCCTGGCTTACCGCAGTATTCCCTTGCAATCTGCGTATTGTGCTGCCAAGCACGCCATCCTTGGTTTCACTGCATCATTGCGCTCCGAATTGCTGCACGACAAGAGCAACGTCCATGTCACGATGGTGCAGTTGCCCGCGCTGAATACACCCCAGTTCAGCTGGGCAAAGAACAAGATGCCCCGCAAACCACAGCCGGTCCCGCCAATTTATCAGCCCGAAGTCGCAGCCAGCGCAATTTACTGGGCGGCACATCATCCCAAGCGCGAACTGTACGTTGGCCGATCCACCGTACAGGCGATCGTGGGGAACAAAATCGCTCCGGATCTCGCGGACCATGTTCTTGCGAAGAAGGGCTACGAAGCGCAACAGGACGATGGCCCTGATGATCCGTTGCGTCCTGACAACCTTTGGCAGCCTATCAACGAAGATCGCGGGGCGCATGGCCGATTCGACAGCAGGGCCAAGAACGGCAGCATCGAGTTGTTCGCCGCACGTCACAAACGGGCGCTCTCGCTGGCCGCTATTGGTGTTATAGGGGCGGGTCTTGTAGCGGCGAAGCGAAGGGGCAAATCGGAGCAATAGGTGAGTCGCCCTTCGGCCATCCCAGATTGCCCCGCGGAACGGAACCAATGCGGAACCGAGCACAGGTACGTCGCGTATTCGGGTATGGCCGAGGCACGATGCCGTTCATGTCAGCCGGGGACGCACTGCGCTCGGCACGGTCTATTCGTCTACCAGACCCACATGCTGTCCAAATACGTTTTGGACAATTGAAGGCCAGCCTGCGCAACTCAGCGCACAACCCGCAGTCCAACAGCATCGCTGGCTTGCCTACTGCTATCAGGCGCCGCCGAACTGCCAAGAAACCCAGACGGGCGAATGCGATCCTCTGCAGCAGACGCCGTTCGAACGCTGTACAACTTCAGGCCTCAGCCGGGCCGCCCTAGCCTCCAAGCCCGCACTGCGGCCATGGAAGAATGAAAGCAGGACCCGACTGCGAAGCATCAAGCGCAGCTCATCTCCGCTGCCTTGGAATGAGTTCATCGCCGAGTACTCGTGGTAACCAGTATCATGCTGCTCGCTGCGGCGTTGTTTCTTGCGGCTCAGCCCGGAACCTACACGCGCGGGCTTATTAGCCTATTCCCGCGTTCAAAGCGCGACCGGTCCGCCCAGGTGCTCGATGAGTCTCTCGGTATACTCCGGTCATGGGTTCTGGCAAAGGTGATCGAGATGGCATTGGTGGGAGCGTTTGTCGGATTCGGGCTCAGGTTCCTTGGCGTCCCGCTTGCGTTTTTCCTCGGTGTCATTGCCGGCCTTCTCGACTTCATTCCGAACATCGGCGGAATCATTTCATTTGTTCCGGCGGCCCTCCTCGCGATGTTCAAAGAGCCGTCTGCCCTGGTTTCGGTTGCGCTGGTCTATGTGGCGTCGCACTCAATCGACAACTGTGTCCTGCTCCCCTGGCTACAGTTGCGGCTCGCTCGGGTCCCGCCAGGTCTGGCTCTTGGCGCGCAGCTTCTCCTCGAGAGCGCACGCCGTGCCGACGGTGAATTGGCTGATACGGCGAACCATGTCCCTTTCACTCCCGAATACCCGGCTGATCTGAGTGCGGTACTGCCGCACAGCCTCGATCTTGCGGCGCACGTCGATGGCGATCGTTTGGGGGATCCATCGATCGGATGGAAATCGCGCCAGCAAGCGCTCGACCTCACCCGGCGCCAGTTCCGCGTAGGCGTAGTCTTCCACCCGGACGAGAGCCCGAGCGCGGTGAGGACCGCTCGTTCTGAGGCAGCGTCGGGTTACAGATTACCTGACCCGGATCATCCTCCTGTTGCGCAAGAGTTGTCGGGAGTCGCTAGTTCGAACACCTTAGATTCATCTCCAGTTCGACTAATTCAGGCTGCCTCGGTTCGCTTAGGAAGGGGCAATCTGTTACCCTAGCCGTTCGTATGTCTCTATCGTCGACGGAGTTGATGTTCGCCCGTGACGGGTATCTGTTGGTTAAGTTCCATAGGATCGCGGCTGCGGCCGGACCATATCTGAATCAGGCGCCTGATGCGATTGAGTCCTTTCTGGTGGTGGGCCCGGACGTTCAACTGGGAGTGCGAGATCGATATGTGGGCGGCGTTCGAACGCCCCGCAAGGACCTGTTCGCGGCGAGGGTTCTGGGCGATTCCATGATCGATCATGCGATCCGCAACGGCGACACGTGTATATTCGAATCGGTGGAACAGGTGCGTACGGGCCAGATCACCCTTGTCGAAAAGACCGGCATCGAGGAAGGGGAAGGCGCATGGGCGATCAAGAAGATTATTATCAAGCAACCACCCGGACCGAAATGTCCGGGCGGCTGTCGCAGCCTCCCGTACGAAGGCGGCGCCGAAGCGGGATCCGGTGACTCGGTGAGGAGTTCGTCCGAATCAGCGTGGAGCTTGCGCTGTTTTGCCAGCAGTTCGGAGTCGAACCACACACACGGCCCGTCCACTCTATCATGGACCCCGTGAAGCGCGCCCGCGACTCTGGGTGCCTTTGACAGAGCCGCCGGGCAACGCCTTCGCTCCGCGTCCAGCGATCCCGCATGCCGCGGTAGTACCTTGGTCTTATCCATGCTTTTCACACCTGATTCCATACGGCGACGGCGCGCGGAAATCGCACGTGAGTGTCAGGCTGGAACCATTACGGAGGGGGAAGCCGGCGCGCGGCTCACCGAGGCCGACCCCGATTTCGGCGGTGGCTATTTATTGCTCTACGACTACGATGACTTGAATGCTCGGGCCGGTGGTCATTCGTGGGGCTATGTTGAACCAACCGAGACTGCTTGGGAATTACTGGAAGAAGCGGTGGAACCAGTCCTCAGTGAGATGAAGCGTTACCTGGAAATAGAACTGGAAGAGCAGGCGAGGGAGTTCTGCCACGGAATCCTGCTGCCGCACGTAGAGGCGTCTCTGCCGTCTTTCGAGACCGCCTGCGCGATTTGCGTGCACGCCACGCCGGCAAGCCGGACTTGCTGCGAAGACTGCAAACAGACGGACTGAAAGAGTAGTGGCGCCGGTCACCTGCCGGCACATCCTGGCGGCGGGCTGAGCCGCACAGGGTGAGACCTGCCGCAACCGGCGGTTGGCGCTCAGAAGAGGCATCCCGGTCGAGCGTAAGCACGCACTGCCAAACGATTACACACCGGGACTAGCCGCGTCCAGCGCAACGCTTGCTTCATCCCATGCGATCGAACCCGTGCGTATCCAGGTGACACCGTAGCTACGCCCGGCCGTGCAGCATCAGGTCGAAGTACATCGGCTTGAGCACGTATCGCTTCAGCACCCAGCCGGCGCGGTGTTCACGTCCAGGGTCGAGCAAAGGCAACGTGGGAGCAGGCTTCTTGTCGTATCCGAACTCCGCCATCAACACCTTGCCGTACTCGGTCACGAACGGACACGCGGTATAGCCGTCATACCGTGCTGGCGGAGTGCGGCCGTCAATGGTCGCAACGAGGTTGGCTGCAACCACCGGGGCCTGGCTCCGGATGGCTGCGGCGGTCTTGCTCGTTGGCAGGCCCGCTACGTCGCCAGCAACGAAGATGTTCGAGTAGCGGCGGTGCCGCAGAACCGCGGGATCCGCCGGGACCCAATCCTCGTTCTTACCCGTTGCCGGGTCAAAGCTGACGGGTGAAGCTTTCACGAAGTCGGGGGCGCTCATCGGCGGAACCACGTGCAGGAAGTCGAATTCGCGGGTCACGGTCTGCGTGGCCCCGGCGCCTCGGTACTCGAACGTCACGCGGCGCGCTTCCACATCAATCTGCTTCACGCGGTGCTGCATGGTCACAGGGATCCCGCGCTCCCTGTAAATCTGCTCCAGCCGCTTCCCGAACAGCGGCACGTCGAACATGTGATCCAAAGCCGTGAAGAGCTGAATGTCGACGCGGTCCCGGACTCCTTTTCGACGGCAGTAATCCTCGGCGATCATGTTGATCTTCTTCGGGGCGCCGCCGCACTTGAGCTTGGTCCAGGTATCGGTGAAATACGCACGCCCGCCGGTTTCGGCAAGGCGCTGAATGGCAGCCCAGCACTTCTGCGCACTCGCGTAATCGTAGATGCAGTGTACGTTGCCGCGGCCCAGGTCCTCGCGGCGCAGGCCACTGATCGGCTCGAAGTTCATCTGCAAGCCTGGGCAGAGCACCAGAAAGTCGTAGGTCATGCTGCCGTGCGCGGACGTCTCGGCGCGTTTGTTGTCAGGATCTAACGCCATCACTGCGTCCTGCACCCAGCGAACGCCGTCGGGGATGAGCGAGGACTGGGGCTGGACGATTTCGCTCGGGCTGAAGACGCCGGCCGCGACGAGCGTGAAGCCGGGCTGGTAATAGTGCTCTCGCGCGGGATCAACGATCGTGATCTGCGCGTTCGGAAGCGCTCGCCGCAACCGCGAGGCGATGCTGATTCCCGCAGCGCCGCCGCCTATGATCAACACGGAAGCTTTCGCGTCGCTCTTTGGCCCATCCGGGCGCAGAACATAATAGCCGCCTCCTGCAGCGGCCGCCGCGAGCGCAGCGCCCTGCAGGAAGTGGCGGCGCGTAATACGGGGACTGGTGGTCGTAGACATCGTTCTGTTTCCAGTTTAGACTTGTTCGCAGTACTTTCGAACAGAGGCGCACACCGTTGCCGGAGGTTCCGCCACTCGCGCTCACCGATGAGTTTCTCCTGGATCGTGCAAACCAGACGCAATGGAATGCCTTCTGCAGACGGCTCGGCCTGCGGGACACGCCATCCCTCAATGTGACTGGACCGCTGCTCGTCCGTTGTCTGATGCCGGCGATCGAGCAGGCGCGCTCACGCAAACCCGTAAGGCGGCCCTCTCGTGGCCGTTGACTGGGTTTCAACTGTCGCCTTCTACACTGACGTTTTTGGGTTCTATTGCAAGCTTGGCCCTGTCGGCGTCTCCGCTGTGGACGTCCGGGACATCGCGGAAGCCGCTGCTATCGCGTTGACTAGCGACCGTCACCTTGCCAAGACCTACAACCTGGTCGGCCCCGACATTCTGAGCGGCAATCTGGCCGCCTCCATTTGGACCAACGTGCTGGGGAAGGAGGTCCGTTACTACGATTCGATCTTCAATGTGAATGTGAAAAGGCCTCTTTTCCACGGTGCAAAAGGCGCTTCCGCTGTTGCCGGAAGGCGCTTCTATCATCTTGAATGCTTCCATCGTCGGCAGCAAAGGGTTCCCGGCGGACAGCGTTTATAGCGCAACAAAAGCCACCGTGCGATCGTTCGCGCGGACATGGGACAACGGACTTGAAGGATCGCCACATTCGCGTGAACGCGGTGAGTCCAGGCGCCATTGACACGCCCGGACTGAGTGAACTGCTGGCTTCCTCGGAAACGGGCCAGCAACGCTGGAAGATGGTCTCCGACGCTATTCCGCTCGGCAGGCGGCGCTGGCGTGAAGAACTGAAAAAGGGCGAATGCATCGGCATCGGGTGGCATGGTGGCGAGCGCTATCGTTTGCGGGATGAGCTACTACGGCGGCTATCAGGAACTCATGGTCGCGCCGGTGGAAGCGTTAGCTCGAATGCCGAAATCGCTTGATGCCGCCGAAGCGGCCCCGTTGATGTGCGCTGCTGCTTGCCCTGCTCCGCCCGCTGCCCCTCAATGCGGCCCTCGGCCGAGTTCGCGCAGCACCCGGACCACATGAGGGAGAGCGTGCAATCAAAATCGAAGGGGCCGGCTCGTGCGCCGCGCGTCGAGTTTGGAGCCAAGCACCTCGGTACAGTGGGCTGGTGCGACCGTGGTCTCCGAGACTCGGATGCTGACGGCGACAACGTGGAGGCCGCTTTGATTCAAGTACAGGTCAAACGAGGGCACGACCGCGGCTGATTGGCTCGGCGCGTTTTTCGATTAAGAGTCGTCGATTAAGCAGGCCGTGTGCGGGCCATGCGGCAGCCGATCAGTCGCTTGCTTGCCTTCGGGAGTCTTCGAAAACCGGGCTTTACTCGCCGTGACTCATTCAGGTTCGTAACACGACCAAAGGAAAGCCCTAACACAAGCGTCGTGCCCTTGTCCGAACTATCGACAAGGAGCACTCTGCGGGCGGCTGCAGCGAAACTGCGGGTCACACCGTTTTCTGAGTGGATTGGTAATTTGTTTCCTGACGCAACCAATAATCATTGACACATGAAATAGCTTGTGATACTTTCGAATCCACATTTCCTCTAGGTGTGAGGTCCGAGTGAGGCTAGCGCTTCCGCGGCAGAGTTCGAGATGGCGCGGCGCTACGGGCGTGCTGATGTCCAGCAACCGCAGCGGCGGCGGACAGGTGATCGGTTCTCTTGGTAGGCGGTCCCGGGACCGCTTACGATTGATCCATTCTGTTTGTCCAAGCTTTCTGACAAGTCTCGGAAATGGGGCCGAGGTCCGTGTCGGCAACGCTCATACGAACCATTCCTTGGTATTGGCAAGGCGCTCTCTGGAAAGCGTGCGGCCAAGACTAAACTTTTCATGATCCAGAGCTAAGATATGTGCAAACGACAGGCAACGGTTGTGCTGACGCTAGCGTTGGCAGGGGTGATGTTCGCGGCGCCGCAAGTGAACGCTGCGGGGGAGCGCTACGAGCTATCCAACGAGAGCGTTCGGGTGGCGCTCGATAGCGAAGGCCGGTTGGTGGAATTGACCAACCGTCAGACAGGGAGCGCGTATCTGGCAGCCAGTGCGCGGCACGCGCCGTGGCGGATGTATTACCGCTGGAACACCCCGCTCGATGGTGCTCTGGAGCTGGAGATCCCTACCGATGGCCAAAAAGGCCGGGTCAGACGGGACGGCAACAGCCTCGAGCTCTCGTATGAAAGCCTGACGGGAGCTATGCCGCAGACCGGCAAGACGCGGCAATTGCAGATCGGCTTGCTCGTGCGGATCGCCTTGGAAGGCGACCGCCTGATCTGGACGGCCAGGATTGACAATCGGGAGAAGGACAAAGGCGTCGAGGTTACCGAACTCTGGCTGCCCTGGATCTACGGGATCGGCGACATGGGGATGGGCCCGGGAGCCGACGTGCTCTATTGGCCGACCCGTGGTGGGCGCCGGATCGAGGCCCCCTACACCAAGCTGGCGGCTGCGGCAGGCACCCCAGCCCAGCCGACAGGCTTCGGGTCGAATCCGACATGGTCGTACAGCGATACCGGAGCGCCGAATTACCGCCTGACCTACCCCTATCCGGCGTGCATGCAATGGTTCGCGTTCAACAACGGTAAAGAAGGGCTGTATCTTGGCAGCCACGACAAGACCCTGATGACGACAGTCCTCGACGTGGCCGCTGACGCCGAGAAGGTGATGTCGGCCTCGGTCGTGAAGTTTCCGTTCGTCAAGGGGGGAGAGAGCTGGAGTTCGGAGCCGGTTGTGGTGCGGCTCCACCGTGGGGACTGGCACGAGGCGGCGCGGACATACCGGGCATGGGCCGACACCTGGATGCAAAAGCCCAGCGCTCCAGAGTGGCTCCGCCGTACCCCGGCCTGGGCCAATTACACGATGCTGAAAGGCCAAAGCGGGCAGATTCGAGGCACCTATGCCGATATGCCGGGCAGGCTGAAAGATGTCCAGAAGACTGGTTTGAACCTGATAAATTTCTGGGGTTGGTACAAACAAGGCTTCGACAGCTACTATCCCGAATACGACATTGACGAGGCGCTAGGCGGGGAAGCCGCCCTCAAAAAGGCGGTTGCGGAGATAAAACAAGCCGGAGGCCGAAGCTTGTTTTACACGCAGGGACAGTTGATCGATGCGGCTTCGGATTTCTATCGGACGAAAGGCTACCGGATAACCGCCAAGGACATTTGGGGTTACGAATACCGCGAGACATACGGCGGAAGCGGAAACGGCGCCTTCATGGGGGTGATGCGCAACAAGTGGTTCGGTGCAGCCTGCCCGGCCGCTCCCGGGTGGATCGACCAACTGGTGTCGCAGGCCAAGATGGTTCTCGGCCTTGGTGCCCAAGGGGTCTTCTTCGACCAATTGGGAGGCGCTCCTCCGTACATCTGCTTTTCCAAAGAACACAATCACACCAAGCCGTCTCTGGCGGTTGGCCCGTGGAAGGTGAAGAACCTGCAGCGCCTGCGAGAGGTGATCAAGGCGCACGACCCCGAAGCCATTTTGTCGATCGAACTGGCTACCGACTGCTACGCCGGGTTGGTCGATATCATTCATTCCGAGGGCATTGGATTTTACGTTGATCCGGAGTCTTTCGGCGAGATGCTTCGGTATACCTTCCCCGACGTAATCGTCACGAACCGCTCCGGCCAGGGCCCGCTGGCGTCGGATCGCCGGAAGGCATTTGGCCACGCTTTTTCTCTAGGAATGCGTCTTGATGCCAGCGTCAGGGAAGCGCAGAATCCGGCCGTTGCGCCCTATATGACCAGGCTGATCGAACTCTACAACGCCCATGCCGACCTGCTCCTGGCGGGGCGTTTTGTGGATGACGAAGGCTTCCTCTGCGACAACAATCGGGTATCTTCCCATGCTTTCGTGGCGGGGAACCGCATGGCGGTGACGCTGTGGAATCCGACTGAGGTTGCACAGAAAGCCAGAGTCGTTGCGAATGGCTACCAACTCGAGGCCGTGAAGTGGCAGGATCCGACCTGGTCCGGTCCGGATCACTGGATCAAGCCGGGTGACGTAGCCGTGCTGACCTTTCGCCGCAAATAGAACCGCAAATAGAACAGAGAGGAGGACCAACAGCCGGGGAAGGAATTCCCTGTAGACAGGAGGAGAACTGCGAAAAAAGGGGCCGTTCAGGAAACTTCGGCGGCCCAACGGCGGCATGCAATGCACGTCCTCAAGGCCACTTGCGATGCCGGCGAGCCCAGATTAACAAGGTATTGGAGACGGTGGTGGGGATTCCACCGAAGGTGAACGCTGATTCCGGAGGGAACGCGAACGGCATTCCGGGCCGAAGGCGAACACTTCTCGGAGCGCAGCGACGCTGGCTCTTCGATTGTGCAGGAACTGTTCGGC
>JAEZIJ010000192.1 GCA_023436715.1 Acidobacteriota bacterium | reverse complement strand
CCTACGAAAGACCGCATGTTCCCATCCCGTAGGGGCCGGGCATGCCCGGCCCGCTCCCGGCCGCGGCTCAGCAATGGTGGGAGCGGCTCAGTTTGCCGCGGCTTCCACGTCCACGCTCTCTTCGACGATGCGGCCGTCGAAGAGGTGGATAGTGCGGTCCGCGTGGCTTGCGTACCTGGGGTCGTGCGTCACCATGCAGATGGTGGCGCCCTGGCGGTGCAGGTCGCGCAGAAGATCCATTACGGCCTGGCCGTTTTTCGAATCCAGGTTTCCGGTCGGCTCGTCCGCGAGCAGGATGAGCGGGTCCCCGACCAGGGCGCGGGCGACGGCCACGCGCTGCTGTTGACCGCCCGAGAGCTGCGCCGGGTAATGCTTCATGCGGTGCGACATCCCGACGCGCTCCAGCGCGCTCTGGCACCGCGTCTTTCGCTCGCTCGACGGCATGCCGCGGTACGTCAGCGGCAGTTCGACGTTCTCATACACCGTCAGGTCGCCAATCAGGTTGAACGCCTGGAAGATGAAGCCGATCTCGCGGTTGCGGATGCGCGCCCGCTCGGAGAGCTTTAACTTCTCCACGGGCTTTCCGTTCAGGACATAACTGCCGTCCGACGGCGTATCGAGCAGCCCGAGGATCGACAGCAGCGTCGATTTGCCGCAGCCGGAAGGCCCGGCGATCGAGATGTACTGCCCGGGCAGGATTTCGAGATGAATTCCGTCCAGGGCATGCGTTTCCATCTCGTCCGTGAGGAACACCTTGGTCACGCTTTCCAGGCGGATCAGCGGTTGTTGATTCGATGATGCAGTCATGTAGCTCCCTTATTGGCGCTCAATTCAGCCGGATGCGCTCGTAGGCATCCCAAGCGGACATGTCGGACAGGATAACCTGATCGCCGACGCGAAGTCCTTCGAGTATTTCGATGGTGTTCACCGAGCTCCGGCCCAGTTTGACCTGCACGCGGGCGGCGCCCTTGCGGTCCGGTTCCACCTTGAACAGCGTCACCTGGCTGTTCGGCTGCCCGAATGTCGGGCGGCCCACGTAGAGTACGTCGTTGAGTTTTTCGAGTTCAATGGTTCCGTCCACGCTGAGGTCCGGCCGGGCGCCCTGCGGCAACGCGCCTTCCAGGTTCACATCCACGGTGACGGTTCCATTCACAGCGGCCGGATCTATGCGCGAAACGCGGCCGGGAATCACGCCGTTGCGCGTATCCACCTCGGCCTTCTGCCCGAGCGCGACGTCCTTGGCCTGGGTCTCCGGGATCTTCAGCTCCGCCTTGAGTTTTTCCGGTTGGACCACACGGGCGAGATTCGCGCCAACCGCCACGCGCTGGCCGACTTCCGCCGGAACCTGCTGGAGCACACCATTCACGCCGGCCCGCACCTTCAGCGCCTCCACCTGGCTCTGCTTCAGTTTGTATAACGCACGAAGCTGCTCGACGGACGCTTTTTGCACCGCGATCTGGGCCTCAATGGCGTCCACACCGATTTCCAGCCGCTTCCTTTCGATCTTGTCCCGGTTTGCCCAGTCCTGGGCCGTGGCAACGGACTTCTTGGCCTGGATATCCGCAATCAGGCCCAATTTGTTGAGTTCGGCGTCCCGGTCCGCTTCGAGCTTCGACTTATTTGCCTCGGATGTCACCGTAGCGGCCGCTGCCTGCTGGGTCAGCCGTTCGCTCTGGAGCTTCACCTTGAGGTTCTCCAGTTCCGCTTCGGCCGCCTTCAGTTTCCACTCGGCATCCACCAGGGCCTGCTGGAGTTCCGGGTTGCTCAGGATAATGAGGACGGTGTCGGGTCTCACGACGGTGCCGGGAAGCGCCAACCGCTGCTCCACGCGGCCGTCGGTTGTCGCGGGAATCCAGAGGATGTCTTCCGGGACCAGGGTGCCGAGCCCGCGTACCTGCCGCAGCATCGGGCCGCGCTTCACGGTATCGGGCCAAAGAGTAGCCCACTCGACGCTGGGGGCGGCGGGCTTCAGCCTCATGACGCCAAGCGTCACGGCGACAACGGCCGCCAGCACAACAGTGCCGATGACGATCTGACGAATTCTCTTGCGGCGAGCCGCCTCTTTTCTCGGTATATCCATGGCGTTAGCACTATCAGGTACGCAAGTCCCTGGCCAACTGTTCCGGCCGATTATCCCTTAAGACGCTGGAACTTACGATATGTTCCGCACCCGAAAGTGTCCGCTTTTGGGACAACCCTGTTCGGATATGGTAGCCTGCTCCGGCCCCAGGCCCGTACAATGTATGAGATGCCTCGCGTTTCCATCGACGAACAGATAGCGTACATCAAAAAGGGATTATCCGAACTCATTCATGAGGGGGAACTTCGGGAGCGGCTCGCGCAGGCGGAAAAGGCCGGCCGGCCCCTCCGCATCAAGGTGGGATTCGACCCGACGGCGCCCGACCTTCACCTCGGTCACAGCGTCCTGATCCGTAAGATGAAGCATTTCCAGGATCTCGGCCACACGGTGATCTTCCTCATCGGCGACGGCACCGGCAAGATCGGAGACCCTACCGGCCGCAACATCACGCGCCCGCCGATGACGCGCGAGGCCATCGAGGCTAACGCCGACACGTACAAGCGGCAGGTATTCAAGATTCTCGATCGCGAGAAGACGGTTGTGATGTACAACGGCGAGTGGCTGGACGCGCTGCGGTTCGAGGACATGATCCGCCTCTGCGCAAAGTACACCGTGGCGCGCCTGCTCGAACGCGACGATTTCTCCAAGCGCTTCAAGGAAAACACGCCCATCTCCGTACATGAGCTGCTCTATCCGCTCGCGCAGGCCTACGACTCGGTCGCTACCGAGTGCGACGTGGAACTCGGGGGAACGGACCAGAAGTTCAACCTGCTGGTGGGGCGCGAGATCCAGCGTGACTTCGGGCTGCCGCCGCAGATTGTCGGCACCACGCCGCTGCTCGAGGGCCTCGACGGCGTGAACAAGATGTCGAAGAGCCTCGGCAACTACGTGGGGATCACGGAAGCGCCCGAGGTGATGTTCAAGAAGCTGATGTCGATCTCCGACGACCTGATGTACCGCTACTACGAGCTGCTCACGGACGTCAGCGTCCCCGAGATCGCCCGCATGGGCGAGCGGATAGGACGCGGCGAACTGCACCCGATGCAGGCGAAGATGGACCTTGCCCGCATGATCGTGACCGACTTCCACTCCGCCGCCGATGCCGAGCGCGCCGCCGAGGAGTTCACCCGCGTCGTCCGCCACCACGAGGTGCCCGCGGATATCGAAACCGTGCCCCTGCCCGATGGCGTCTCGAACGAAGGCGGGATCCGCGTAAGCCAACTGCTCGCGCGAGTGGGCCTGGCGCTCTCGGTGAGCGAGGCGACGCGCAAGATCAAGGAGGGTGCGGTGGAGATCAACGGCGCCCGCATTACGGAACTCGTCCTGACCGGCGCGCCGTCTGAGATGATTGTGCAGGTCGGGAAAAAGTGGCGTCGCGTCACGGTGAACCGGTAACCCATGCCCCGTAAACGATTAGTCTGGAAATTGAAAAGCCGCGAGATACAGCTCGGCGACCGCACGCTCATCGTGGCGATCCTGAACGTGACGCCCGATTCGTTCTCCGATGGCGGGCAGTACAGCGACCCCGACCGCGCCTTCGCGCGCGCCCTCGAACTTGAAGAACAGGGGGCTGACATCATCGACATCGGCGCCGAGTCCACGCGCCCGGGCTCGGCCCGCATCTCCGAGGCGGAGGAGAAGCGGCGGCTGATGCCCATTCTCAAGCGCCTTCGGGACAAGCTCGCAGTGCCGATTTCGGTGGACACGTACAAATCCGCGGTTGCGGAAAATGCCCTCGAACTCGGCGCCGAGATCATCAATGACCCGAGCGGCCTGACGTTCGATACGCAACTGGCGCGCGTGGCGACCAACCACGACGCCGGGCTGATCCTCAATCATATGCGCGGCACGCCCGAGACCTGGGCCAAACTTCCGCCTATGAAGGACGCGGTGGGCGGGGTGCGCGCCGACCTGGCAGCATGCGTGCACCGGGCTGTGGCTGCCAAGCTGGACCGCGCCCGCATCGTCATTGACCCCGGCATCGGCTTCGGCAAACGCGGCGAGCAGAACACGGAGATTCTGGCCCACCTGCCCGCGCTCACCGCACTCGATTTGCCCATCCTGGTGGCGCCATCGCGGAAGCAGTTCCTGAAGCAGGCGACAGAGAAGGAGACGCAGTTTGCCACGGCTGCCGCGGTGACCGCCGCGATACTGGGCGGCGCGCACCTCGTGCGCGTTCACGATGTGGCGGAGATGAAGGCCGTCGTCAACGTCGCCGACGCCATCGCGCGGCACCTATCCTGAACGTCACGCCCGCTGGCACTTCGGGCAGTAATGTGTCCCGCGCTGCGCGATGACGATTCGCCGGATAGGCGTTCCGCAGGCGGAGCAGGGTTCGCCTGCTTTCCCGTATACGCGATGCAGTAGCTGGAACGAGCCGGCGCGCCCGTCCCCATCGACGTAATCGGAGATGGATGAGCCGCCGCTGGTGATCGCCTCGGCAAGAACTTCCTGGATCGCAGCGTGAAGACGGCGCAGGCGGCGCGGCCCGAGGCGCTCCACCACTGCCCTCGGATGTATGCCGGCACGGTGCAGCACTTCATCCGCGTAGATATTCCCCAGGCCGCCGAGGAACGCCTGGTTGAGCAGCAGCGGCTTGATGTGCCCGCGGCGCGCCGCGATCAGCGCGAGAAACTCGTCTTCGGAAATCGCCAGCGGCTCCGGACCGAGCCGGGCGATTCTTGCGGGCACGGTCTGCGCAACTTCTATACGGCCGAACTGGCGTATGTCGTCATAGAGCAGCCGGCCGCGGTCGAGTTCGAAGATGGCCCGTGTGTGCGGCCCCGGCGTGCCGTCCCAGAGCAGCTTGCCGGTCATGCCGAGATGGATGACGAGCGTGGGGGCGCCGAGATCGAAGATCAGGAACTTGGCGCGGCGATTGAGGCCCTGGACGGTGAGGCCGCGAATGGCAGCAGCGGTCTGCTCCGGGTCCGCGGGCAGGACCAGTCGTGAAAAGAACTGGGCGTCCACTATGCGCCGCCCGGTCACGCGCGGGCCGAGCGTGCGTGCGATGGTTTCGACTTCGGGTAATTCAGGCACGGCGCCGCGGGCTCACCACTCCAGTATCACTTTCCCTGCACAACCAGACAGCATCACTTCGAATCCCGCGCGGTACTCGCTGAACGGGAACCGGTGCGTGATGATGGGCGTGATGTCGAGCCCGGATTGCAGCATCACCGACATCATGTACCACGTCTCGTACATCTCGCGGCCGTAGATGCCCTTGATGGTGAGCATGTTGAATATGACGGTGTTCCAATCGATGGCGATCTCTTGCGGCGGAATGCCCAGCATCGCGATTTTCGCGCCGTGGCACATGTTGGCGAGCATGTCGCGGAACGCGGCGGGGTTGCCGGACATTTCGAGGCCTACGTCGAAGCCCTCCATCATTCCGAGTTCCTTCTGGACATCGGCGATGCGCTCGGTGCGGACGTCCAGCGCGCGGGTCACGCCGAACTTGCGGGCCAGTTCGAGGCGGTACGGGTTTACATCGGTGATGACCACGTAGCGCGCCCCCGCGTGGCGGACCACGGCGGCGGCCATGATACCGATGGGTCCGGCGCCGGTGATCAGCACGTCCTCGCCGAGCACGGGGAATGAGAGCGCGGTGTGTACCGCATTGCCGAACGGATCGAAAATCGAGGCGACATCGAGGCTGATGCCCTTGGCGTGGTGCCAGACGTTGGTCATCGGCAGCGAGATGTATTCGGCGAAGCAGCCGGGCCGGTTCACGCCGACCCCTTTCGTCCGCGCGCAGAGATGGCGCCGGCCGGCCAGGCAGTTGCGGCAGCGCCCGCAGACGACGTGTCCCTCGCCGCTCACTATGTCGCCGGGGAAAAAATCGGAGACGTTCGAGCCCACCTTCACGATTTCGCCGACGAACTCGTGACCGACCACCATGGGAACGGGAATCGTCTTTTGCGCCCAATCGTCCCAGTTCCAGATGTGCACGTCCGTGCCGCAGATGGATGCGCGGTTTACCTTAATGAGCACGTCATTGATGCCGGTCTCGGGGACCGGCACTTCTTCGAGCGTAAGTCCGGGTTCGGCCTTGCTTTTCACCAGCGCTTTCATGCACCCGATTGTCCTATATTTCGGCTGTGGTGTCCAGTATAATGGATGGCATGCCGACAGCCGAAGCGATAGCGGGGGAGTTCTGCGGGCGGGTGAAGCACCTTCGCGCCGAGCGCGGCTGGTCGCTGCAAGACCTGGCGAACGCGTCGGGAGTGAGCCGATCGATGCTCAGCCAGATCGAACGGAACGAGGCGAACCCGACGCTGGCGGTAACGCTGCGGATCGCGCGGGCGTTCGGGACATCGCTCGCGGACCTGGTGACATCGCCGGGCGCGGCGTCATCCGTGGAGGTGATCCGCGCGGGCGACCGGACGTATCATTACCGTTCAGACGGCAACTGCCGCATCCGCACGCTCTCGCCGCTCTACCTGGAGAAGGACGTGGAGTTCTACGAAGTACGGCTTCAGCCCGGCGCCTCCCTCCAGAGCAGCGCGCATTTCAAAGGCACGCGCGAATTCCTGACCGTGCAGAAGGGGCGGATCAGAGTGGAAAGCGCCGGCGACACCGAAGAGTTGGAGCCCGGCGATTCCGCCAGCTACCGCGCCGACGTGACCCACGCCATCCATAACGCGGGGCGAGGGGATGCGGTGGTGTTTTTGGTGGATATATATCCGTAGGGCCGACGCCTGATAGACTGGTGATTGCCGCCTGCGTCGCCGGGCGGCGCTTCGAAGCAGGGCCCTTAGCTCAGCGGTTAGAGCAGCGGACTCATAATCCGTTGGTCGTAGGTTCAAATCCTACAGGGCCCACCAATTTGACTCGATTCGGGCCTCGCGGCTTCGGCTTCTATCTCTGGGACGGCTCTGTACGGCAACGCTCTTTGGGAAGCTCGCAAAGCTCCCAAGATTCCTCTGAAACATCGCGAAGCGCTCTCGCGATCTCACTTTCCAGTCCTCGTGCGGAATTGTCAATGAGGAACATGACTGGGCCGGTGAGCTTCTGCCCAAAGCGCTGAAGAAGCGCTCGCAGGCGGGAGAGCACACCAGGACCGTCGGCGCAGAGGTCGAAGTACTTGCTGTTTGTGGCTTCGAAATGCTGGAATGCCCTTGATCGGTTCAGATGCCCGAAATCGAACCTCGGGCAACTCCGAAGCTCGAAGATTAATGTCGGACGCGCAAAGTCCAGCGCTGCTATGAAGTCTCCTTCACTCAGCTGGGAAAAGGACAGAAAAACAGCGGAGGTTGGCCGTGGGCTGGCAAATAGCGCCACCTGAATAGGCTCCCTCCCCGACAAGTCGTGCTGTCGCTGACGCCCGCCTTCGATCACCGATAGTACGGGACGTTTCGCTTCACTTGGCACCCGCAGCCTCCTTGGCCAATTCCGCCTCAAGATGAGGATAGCCTATTCGACGGTTGTCGAACAGTGATCCCCAGGCGGGCGTTCCGATCTTCAAATCACCCGTATTGTCGTCTTTAAGGTCTCTGTCCTTCAAGAAAGCGCGAGTATACAGCCTGGGTGCCACGCCCGCAAACGGGTGAATCCAGACCTTTGCGTCTTGCGCTCCACTGCTTGGCGGTTTCCACCCCGTCCCCTCAATCTGGATGGCATCACGATGAAGAGCCAAGGCCTGACTCTTCGGATACGGCTCCAAGTACTGGACCTCGTCAATACCGGCTGCAACGAGGTGCCGAGCGCAGTTGTGGCAAGGAAACGTTGTGACAAATAGACGCGAGCCGATGGATGAAATTCCTTTCCGCACAGCACCGATGAGAGCGTCCATCTCTGCGTGAAATGGCGCGGCTGAATTCCAGAAGGCCACCCAGTCGAGTCTTGCGCAATTCCAGTGCCAGCGTCTGCTTCCGGCTTTCGGGTAGGACCGCAAGTTCGCGAACGCCCTCAATCAAATCGTTGATTATCCTATTCTGCTCAAGCGTGTTGCTGCAGCCGCTCCATGCTGTCGTACATCGCCGTGCGCATCTGTCATCGGATGCATCTTGCAAGGGAGATGTCCCGTATACACCCCCACCAGCTCTTGGCACCTCGTTTGCGCCCACGGAAAGCAGGTTACCTTCTCTGTCCACGAGTGCTGCCCCGACTTGGCGAGATAAACAGGAACTCCGCAATTGAGCTCCGTAAGCGTAATACATGGCCGTCTCGCTCGTGGTAGGGCGCGTAACATCAGAACGCATTAGGATTCGGACCAGACGTGAAAGGTGTTCGTTGATGTTCCAGTCAGGGTTCGGACGGTCATCGTCCAGGTACCTGTTGGGAGTGTTGTCCACGAAGAAGTCGGCTAGATGGAAGGCCCTAGAGACCTGCTGACCGAAGCTCTCTGTCGCATGAGAGTCTCTCTCCATGAATGCGGCTGCCGCCTTTTCGCCGGCATCCGTGTACTTCTTTCCGATGCGCTTCTGTCTCTTCGATCCTTCGCAAACCACGCCGATTAGCACAAAGGCCTCTCCATACAGCCGACGGAGAAATTCCACCTCAGCGGGGTGCCGAATTGAATCGAGAATGTAGGCACGACGCTTACCATCCGGCAAAACAGGATCCGCTGGTTGCACAGTAACCCCCGTCTTCTTTGCGCGTGTCTGCCGAATGCGAAGGGCTAGTGCACGCCCCACTGCAGCGTGGTCCTCGGATCCATCGGCGGTCTTGGTAGAGCGCATCTGATCCCCTAGGTCCTGCAGTGCCTCTACGTACTTCAGCGTTCCATCCTGGACGGGCAACCGCCGGCCCGCCCGCTTTGCCCACTCTATGATGACCTCACGGGCTTTCAGGATTTCAGCGTCGAACGGCTCCGAGCATAGCTCACTGCCAGTTAGGAGTTGTGCGAGAGCCTTGGCGATATACGTCGTACCCGATCCAGCGTAGCCTACGACGGCAAACACCAACTCAAGAGAGGCGTTCTCTAAAACTACTGCCCGAGAATCCCGCTGCCTGCTGCTAACCTCGGGTTGTCCGTGGAAGATCGCGTTCGCTGCCATTTTGAATAACTAACCTCATTGCCTGACTCTGCACTGAGACCGTGCTGCAAAATCAGGTCATGGCATATTGCTGGCTGCTAGGGACGTGCTTTACAGCCACTCTAGTTTTATTGCAGAAGCTCAATCTATCATTTTGTGACTCCTCCGACAACAGCCTTGGTTTCGAGCTTGTCGCTAGCATGTGAATTGTCCGGTGCAATTAGCACGTGAAATGTCCGCTTCGCCGAGCGGCGGGATTCTGTGGGTTGAGGATCCCAGAGAAAGTCACCGTCGCGGAAACGGAGCGGATGATGAAACTGCAAGACGTGATCTTGAAAGCGATGGCGAAGAAGATCACCTGGATGGC
>JAEZIJ010000184.1 GCA_023436715.1 Acidobacteriota bacterium | reverse complement strand
CTGGCGAGGGACGGAGAACAGTTTGAGCGCCGCATGGAGCACATCGGCCGCGCCATTCGCGCCGCGAAGATTCTGGGGACGGACAAGGTCCGCATCTTCACCTTCTCGCGGGTCGAGGACCCGATCAAGGTGCTTCCGCGCGTGGCCCAGGTGTTTGAGCCGATGGTCAAGATGGCCGAGAAGGCAAAGGTCCGGCTGCTCGTGGAAAACGAGAGTTCCTGCAACGTGGCGACCTGCGCCGAACTGGCCGCGCTGATGAAGCTGTTGCCCTCGAAATGGATCGGCATCAACTGGGATACGCTCAACGGCGGATCGCGGGAGACGGCATTTCCGGACGGCTATCGCCTTCTGCCCAAGAACCGCATCGGCAACGTACACATCAAGGGCCGGAGCATTCTGGATGGCCCGCAGAAGCAGGATTGGGCGGCCATTTTCGCCACCATGGTCAAGGACGGCTACCGCGGCTCGTTCGGCCTGGAGACGCATATTTTCGGCGAGACGCAGATTCAGTCGTCGCACGCATCGATGAAAGAGATTCTGCGCGTTTTGGAGTCGACTTCTTGAAAAAAGCGCTTGAACCTTACGTCAAGCTGGCGCCCTTCGCCGGCATCGGCATCGTCGCGGTGGTGATCGGAGTTCTGGTCATCTTCTATGTCCAGCGCGGCGCGCACGTCGAGCTCAAGGGCTCTGTGCAGAAAGTGAGGACGCTCGCGCTGGACGAAAACAGCTCGGCCGCGCTGATCGATTTCCGCGTGCTCAACCCGTCCGACTACCCGTTCGTCGTCCGGCAGGTGGACGTTACGCTCGTCGAGCCGGGCGGCAAGACGCTTGACGGCATGATCATCGCGGACGTCGATACAGAGCGGCTGTTCCAGTACTTTCCCGCGCTCGGCCAGAAGTACAACCCGAGCCTGGTCATCAAGACAAGGGTCAAGCCGCACGAGTCCATGGACCGCATGCTGGCCGTGCGCTTCGACGTCCCCGAAAAGGACCTTCAGGCACGGCAGGGCCTCCGGGTCCGCATCGAAGAACTGGACGGCCCTGTTTCGGAGATCACCGAAGGTCAGCGGTAATTCCAGAGCAGCTCGATGGTGAGCCCGCCCGCGCGTTCCGTATCGATGTAAGCGAACCGCCCGGAGCCGGGCTTGCCTTTTTCGCCCCAGCCGCCGGATTGCGAAACCGCGTAGCCGAGCTGTTTCCAGCCGGCGATCGCTTTGTCCATGTCCGGGACGCCAACGCCCAGGTGCTGGATCCCTTCGCCGCGGGACTTGAGGAAGTCGTCATAGACCGTCGGGCCTTTGAGCGCCTGAATCCACTCGTAGACGATCTTGCCGTGCCGCTGCCAGCCGAGTTCCTGGTCGAACTGACCCTTCTGCCCGCGGTACTCCATATCGGTCATCGCGCCGTGCGTGTAAGTCATCTCGGGGAACCCGAGCTTGTGCCAGTAAGCCGAGACCGCGCGCAGGTCGCGCACCACAATGGCGTATTGGCTCAGCTTGGGGCCGGAAGCGTTCGCGGGAACGTCGATGGCGTTCTCGATGCCGGGCGGGAAACAGATCAGGCCGAGCGAGTACTTGCCCTGCGGCTCGGTATCCATCTGCGCATAGAGGATAGGCCCGGCGTCGGTATCGTAGCTGCCGCGCTGTAGAACGCTCACGCCGGCGCCGGCCAGGCGTTTGATCTCCTGCTCCAACGCTTCGGGCGACGGCACGCGGTGCGCGAAGCTGAACACGCCCTCGCCGTGCTTTTCCAGAAAGTCCGAATAAACGTTGCCCTTCGTGAGCGGCTGGAACCACACGATGTGAAGATCGCCGATGCGGCCGGTGGCGAGGCGCATCGTGGATGTTACGGCTTTGCCGCGGTATTGGTCGCTCGAGGACGCCTCGCCCAAATGGCGAATTTCCGAGACGCCGATCTTTTCCCACGCGGCGGTCACCCGGTCGAGGTCCTTGACCACCCAGTACGCGCGGTCAACCGCCTTGTAGAAATCGGGCAGCTGCCCGCAAACCGGATGTGAAGCTGCGAGTAGAAGAATGGAGAGTAGGCTGTATCTCATTGGGTTCTCCCGATTGATTCGTAGATTTCGCGAAGGCGCTCGCCGAAACTGCGGCCCGCCGTTTCGAGCAGGTTGTTGTGGTCGGCGCCTGGGACAGTCCAGAAGGTCTTTGATTCCGGGGCGGATTCGAACAGGGCGCGCCCGAGTTCGATGGGGACTACAGAATCCCGGTCGCCATGGATTACGAGCAGTGGCGCGCGGATGCGTTGGATCTTTCGCGTGGAGTCGTACCCGGACACCAACGCGGGGCCGAGAACGGGCATGATGCGCCCGGCGACGGCGCGGGCGGAGGTGAACGGCGCTTCGAGGACCAGCGCCGCGCACGGGCGGCGCGCCGCAAGGTCGATCGCAACGGCCGCGCCCAGCGACTCCCCGTGTATGACGATCGGGCGGCCAAGCGCTTGCAGGTGGTCGTAACCGGCGTCCGCGTCTGAGTAAAGGCCGCGCTCGGTGGGGAAGCCTTCGCTTCTGCCGTATCCGCGATAATCGATCACCAGTACGGCCGAGCCAGCGGCGGCGACCTCGCGCATGTGCGGGATTCGGTGCGTCAGGTTGCCACCGTTGCCGTGCAGGAACAGGGTAGCGGCCCGCGCTCCGGGCGGATCGACCCACCACGCGTGCAGCCGGACACCATCCCTCGTGCGCAGCCACACGTCCTGGGCCGGGACTTCAGCCTGCGCGTGCCAGAGGCCCTCGGGGTAGCGTAGCGGATGATAGATGGCGCGAGTCGCGGCGAAGTACATGGCAGCATAACCGCACGCGCCCGCAAGAGGGTACGCGATCGCCTTCGACAAGCGCCCCATTTCTCAGAAACAATAGCACGGTGTTCAAGCTCCGTGATAGCCTCCCCTATTGAGGCGTTTCCGCCAGAAGCGCAAAAAGACGGTAGCATCCCCAAAACGGGGGATGCACTGTTCCATCGTTCAGGGGATGCGTGATCCAGCGGTGCGCCGTACAGTTTAGTTATGTACCGCGCACCAGACGCGATCGACACACGATGGGTATTCCCGGTGTATGCCGCCATCACCGGCCTCGGTGGCTTTGCTTTACTTGGATGGGGGCCGATCTGGTTAGGCACCGACCTACCCGGACTTCCCTGGGGTAAGGCCGCCCTGATCCGTGTCTTCGGTGCAACGCTAATGGCGGCCGCGCTTTCTGCCACTGGGTTCGCGTTTGTACGCGATCCGCGAGACCGGCGCCGCGGGTTGCTCGCGCTCACTATGGGCCATGCCGTGCTGTGGCTCGTCCTTCTCACGCAGACGATCGCGATCTGGGGTCCGGGGCTAGCGGAGACAGCTACCCAGGTGTCACTCGCCGTTGCGTTGGTACTGTTCGGATTGTGGTTCCAGCCCCGGCAGAACTCAGGGGACGCCCTGCGTGCGCGCTATGAGCAGCAGATCCGCGAGGCCGCAAGATTGGAGGAGCGGAACCGGCTCGCGCGTGATCTCCATGACTCGGTCAAGCAGCAGCTCTTTGTGATTCAGACGGCCGCGGCGACGGCTCAAGCGCGATTCGATGCGGATCAGCCCGGAGCCAAGGAGGCTTTGAAGCAGGTCCGCAGCGCAGCGCGCGAAGCAGTTACTGAAATGCAAGCGATGCTGGACCAGCTCCGTGCGGCCGCTCTCGAAAATACCGGACTCATTGAAGCCCTCAAGCGCCAATGCGAGGCACTGGGCTTTCGGACAGGCACTCACGTTGAGCTGCACATCGGCACCTTGCCGAATGCCGGCGATTTCGCGCCAGGATCACACGAGGCAGTATTGCGAGCGGCGCAGGAGGCACTGGCAAATGTCGGCAGGCATGCACGCGCCACGAACGTGCGAGTGTCCTTGGCCACGGCGAGCGGATATCTGGAACTGAAGGTCGAAGACAACGGCGCCGGGTTCGACACAAACCAAGGTGCTCGCGGGCAGGGAATTGCGAACATGCGCGCCAGGGCCCAGGAGCTTGGCGGCTACTGCGGACTGGAGAGCCGTCCGGGTACCGGCTCATCGGTCGTCTTCGCAATCCCATATACGGCCGGACAGACTCGACAGCAGTACTTCCGAAAGGCAATGGCCGCGGGCGTAGTACTCGTGTTCACGCTGACCCTAGCGGCGCTGAGAAGGGAGATTTGGCTTCTCGCCCTGTCAGCGGTCGCTTCGATGAGCATAATCCGGTACGTGAGAGCCTACCGTCGCGTCCACCGGGAAGCGGAGGCTGTCCGGTGATGCCAATTGCCATCGCCTTGGTTGACGATCATCGTGTGGTCGCGCGCAGCCTGCAGACCTATTTGGAGTCTTTTCCGGACTTCCATGTGGCCGGCATTGCTTCGAGCGGGGAGGAACTCTTAAAGCATCTGCCGGAGTGGAAGCCACAGGTTATTTTACAGGACCTGCTGATGCCCGGCGGGATCGACGGCATCGAGACGACTCACCGTATTATCAAGGCCGCTCCCGGCGTGAAGGTGATCGCCCTGACCGCCTCAACCGATGAACCGCGAATGATAGGCGCGCTGCGTGCCGGCGCGGTCGGTTATGTGCGAAAAGACGCGGAACCGGAAATTTTGTTAGCTGCCATCCGGGCGGTTATGCGTGGCAAAACCTATATCGATCCTTCTGTCGGGACCGCTATACTCGACGCTGCGGCGCCCGATGTAGAACTGACGCCACGCGAAATTGAGGTTCTGCGGCACGTCGCACTCGGGAAATCCAACAAGGAGATCGCCGACATTCTCCTGATCGGTGATGAGACCGTCAAAACGCATGTGGGCAACCTGCTCGCCAAGCTCCGAGTTGAGAGCCGGGCACAGGCGGTCGTGCAGGCGCTGAAGCGCGGGCTGATCTCAATGGAGGATCTGGGGTGGGACTCGCTGCCTCGTCTTCAGTTGGGGACTGACAGACGGGCGGGGGGCGGCATTTGAAACGGCAAGCGAGTGAATTCTCGCCGTTTCGATGTAGCTTAGGAATCGCATTTCCTTCTTCGCTCTTTCCTCAACGACGCTACTCAAGACTGGGATCGGTGATCGGCGAACATCGTAGTTCCAATCGATCCGAACAAATGTCTCTACTCCAGGACGGACGTCAATAGAAATAGGGACGCCGTTCTCCACCGACAGAAAATGGCGGCCGGGGCGCAAATTCACCGCGAAGAAAAACCCTCGCCTCACTTCAGCGATGTTCTCACCATTGCAGACGACAGGAGTCCAAGACCGGGCCGGCGTTTCCCGTTGCGCGTATACAAACACTCGTGACAAATCGTCCGCCGCGACAAGTTGAGTGCAAAGGATGAATACACTCACACGCGTAATGTCTGAATGAAGCCGCATCAAGCAAGATTCTACGTGAAAAAACATTTGCAGAACGAACCCAGCCCCGGATTCACAGCCCCACGCACTCTGGATTATGCTACATGGAGGTTCCTGTAATCACATCAAGGAGGTTTTATGGACAGCTCGAATCGACGGAAGTTCATCAAGGGCGGTGGTCTGCTCGCCGCGGCGGCGACGGCGGGCGCGGCGCCCGCAAAGGCCCAGGAGAAGCCCACGAAGCGAGTGATCTATGCGAGTGGCAAGAAGCCGGCAAAGACTCCGCTCTTCAGCGGCACGGTGGCGTTCGGCAACCTGCTCTTCATCTCCGGGGTCGGCTATCACAAGGAAGGCGACATCAAGGTCCACACTCGGGAAGTCCTCGCGTCCATCAAACGGCAGCTCGAAGCCGCCGGGTCGTCGATGGAGAAGGTGCTGAAGTGCAACGTGTACCTTAATGACCTGAAGGACTACGCCGCCATGAACGAAGTGTTCCTGGGCAGCTTCGGCGACGAGCCGCCCGTCCGGACCACGATCGCAGCCGCGGGCGGCATCCCCGGGAATTCGCTGGTGGAAATAGACGTTATCGCGTACCTCTAGAACGAACCGGGGCCGGCGGGAACGCTGCCCGAACTCCGCGGATCGCTTGCCCCGGCCTCCGTCTCGCGTCGCTCGAACCAGCGATACAGAACCGGCAGGATGACTAACGTCAGTAAGGTCGACGTCAGCAATCCCCCCACCACAACGGTGGCGAGCGGCCGCTGGACTTCGGATCCCGGCCCCGTGGCATAGAGCATCGGAATCAGGCTGAAGATGGCGATCGAGGCCGTCATCAGCACGGGCCGTAACCTGTCCTCACTCCCTCTTGCTACCGCTTCCTCGACCGAAGCGCCCTCGTCCCGGAGTTGGGATATGCGCGAGACAAGCACAACACCGTTGAGGACGGCAACCCCGAACAGAACAACGAAACCCACGGAGGCCGGGACAGATAGGTAGAGTCCCGAAACATACAGCGCAAACACGCCGCCGATGAGGGCGAAGGGCAGATTGAAAATGACCAGCAACGCCAGGCGCAGCGAGTTGAACGTGATAAACAGCAACAGAAGAATCAAGCCAATGGCGATCGGGGCGATGATCATGAGCTTGTCCATCGCGCGCTGCTGGTTCTCGAACTGGCCTCCCCACGTGGTGTAATAACCGGCCGGCAAATTCACTTTCCTTCGGATGGCTTCCCGTGCTTCCGCGACATAGCCGCCGATGTCCCTGTCGTGGATGTTGATCTCAATGCCGATGCGGCGCAGTCCATTTTCCCGGCTCACCTGCACCGGACCTTGAACTATCTCGATCTGAGCAAGCTGGCTCAAAGGCACGTTATATCCCGCCCGCGCCGGGACCAGCGTATTGCCGATCGTCTCGACGGAGCTGCGGTTCTCGGCCGGGTACCGGACGGCAACGTCGAACGCACGATTCTCTTCATAGAACTTTGTCGCGGCCTTCCCGCCAACGGCGATCTCGATGGTTCGCAGCACGTCGCTCACATTCGCTCCGTGGCGCGCGATCCTGCTCCGATCGACGTTTATCGAAAGGTACGGCTGCCCGCCAACCCGTTCCACCACCAGGTCTGCCGTGCCGGGGACCTTGCGGAGCGCGGCGCCGATTTCCTCGGCCTTTCGGTTCAGGATCTCCATGTCTTCCCCGAACAGCTTCACAATTAGCTGGGCGCGCGTTCCGGCCACTAACTCATCGATCCGGCACTGAATGGGTTGGCTAAAGCTGAAAGCTATACCGGGAATCCCGGAGATTGCGTCTCTCATCTTTGCAGTAAGTTCGTCCCGGTCTGCCGCGGATTTCCATTCCGGCCGCGGCAGAAGAATTCCCGTAAAGCCGGTTTTATCGACCCCCCTGGCTTCCAGGGCGATACCTGTTTGCCCGGTCCGCGAAATGACGGTTGTCAGTTCCGGGAAAGCCTTCAGCTTTTTCTCGATCAGGTTCGTGATATCGAGCGCCTTGTCGAGGGAAATCCCTGGCAAGAGCTGCACGTCCATATCGAATGCGCCTTCATCCATGATCGGGATGAATTCCGTTCCGAGACGCGGCACGATCAGCAGAGCGGCAACGAGCGCCACACCGGCGGCTGGCAGGACCAGGCTCCGGTTCCTCATGGCCCAGGCGAGACAGGGCCTGTAGACCGCCCTTGCCCCGCGCATGACGGCGCTCTCCTCTTCGGGGCCGGGCTTCAGTACCAGCGCGCAGAGGACTGGGATCACAAAGACAGACAGGACAAGCGAGGAGAGGAGCGCTATGGCGACCGTCAGGGCGAGCGGGCCGAACATCTTGCCCTCGAGCCCCTCCAGGGAGAGGATCGGGAGAAATGTCGTAGCGATGATCAGTTCGCCGAAGATGCTGGGCTTTCGGACCTCGAGCACCGCCTTCAGTACCGTCCGGAGTTTGTGTTCAGAGCCGCCCTTTTCGCTCAAGTGCCGTTGCACATTCTCGACCTGGATGATAGTGGCGTCGATAATCATCCCGATGGAAATTGCCAATCCGCCCAGCGACATGAGGTTGGCGTCAATCCCCGCGTTCTTCATTACTATGAACGTCAGAAACAGTGAAAGCGGGAGAGCGAAGATGACCACGGCCGCGCCGCGCAGGCTCCGCAGCATGATGTAGAGAACAATGACAACCAGAATCGAACCTTCCAGCAATGCCCTGGAAACGGTTCCCACGCTGCTCGAGACGATATCGGACCGGTCGTAATAAG
The DNA here is from genome assembly GCA_023436715.1 of Acidobacteriota bacterium. Taxonomy (GTDB): domain Bacteria; phylum Acidobacteriota; class Terriglobia; order Bryobacterales; family Bryobacteraceae; genus Fen-330. The sequence continues at coordinate 14,636 of JAEZIJ010000184.1, read as the reverse complement.
GGACTATCCTGATCCCGGAAGGCAGGATGTTGTTCTCATTGAGTTCCTGTACTTTCCTCTTTACCTGGGCTACGACCTCCCGGCCGTTTTCCCCGCGGAGCATCATCACAATGCCGCCAACCGCTTCTCCCTCACCATTCAGGAGCGCCGCGCCCTGGCGCACAGCCTCGCCCACCTTCACATCGGCCACGTCACGGAGGAACACGGGTGTACCGGCGCGAGCGGCGAGAACGATGCTCCTGAGATCGTCTTCAGACTTCAAGAGGCCGACGCCGCGAACCACATATTGCTCATCGAAACGGTCCAAAACGTTGCCGCCGACGTTCTCGTTGCCCTTTTCGATGGCCCCGTATACATCGTGGAGGGTCAGATCGTAGGCGACGAGTTTCGTGGGATTGACCATAACCTGGTACTGCTTCAGGTAACCGCCGAAAGAATTGACCTCGTTGACGCCGGGCACGCTCTTCAAAAGCGGCGTTACGACCCACTCCTGAAGCGTGCGCAAGCTGGTCAGATAGCGCGTCCTTGCCTCCGGGTCTTTGGGCATTTGTCCTTCGAGCGTATATTGATAGATCTCGCCCATCGCGGTTGCGATCGGACCCATGCTGACCGAGACGGAGGCGGGCACGTTCGCCGTTGCTTCCGACATCCGCTGGAAGACTAACTGGCGCGCAAAATAGACATCTACGTTGTCTTTGAAGACAATCGTGACTACGGATAGGCCGAACTTTGTGATGGAGCGCATCTGGACGACGTTCGGCAGGCCCCTCATGGCGTTTTCTATAGGGTACGTGACGAAGCGCTCGATCTCCAGGGCTGAAAGGCCCGGCGCAGTGCCGAGAACTTCTACCTGCACGTTTGTCACGTCGGGAAATGCATCGATCGGGAGGGTGAGGTAGGAATACACTCCAACAGCAATCAGTATTACTACGCCAAGAAGCACGAAGCTCCTGTGTTTCAGCGTCTGTGCGATGATCGTCTCGAGCATCTGTATCTTTCCTATTCTTCCGCCTCGCCGATGAGATGCTTGAGAAACGCGGTCTTCACAACGAAGCTTCCCCGGCTCACTACCGCCTCGCCCTCTTGAAGCCCCGAGAGAATTTCGGAATACCCCTCGCTCTCCATGCCTGTCTGAACTTCGCGCTTCTGGAATTCGGTTTTGGAAGTGCGCACAAACACAACCGGACGGCCGTCGATCTGCTGTATGGACGAACTCGGCACAGCCAGCGTAGGGCTTGTTTTCCCGACAGGGATCTCGACCGTCGCAAACATTTCCAGCTTGAGGAGTCCGGTTTCGTTTCCGACAACGCAGCGCACCTTTGCCGTCCTCGTCTTGGGGTCGATTGCATCAGCCACGTAGGTGATCCTCCCCGCGAACGTCTCCCGCGGACAAGAAGCCACCCGCACCCGGACTGACTGTCCGGTACGAATCTGAGAGAGGTCCTTCTCATACACATCGGCCAGGACCCAAAGCGACGACATATCCGTGATCGCAAGCAACTCCGTTCCCTGTTCCACGACTTCGCTTCCAACTGCGTGGTGACTGGTAACAACACCGGCGAAAGGAGCTTTCAGAATGGTGTGAGACACGGTGTGGCCGGAAGCTGACTGCTCGGATGGCAGCTTTGCCAGATCGTCATCGGTCCATCCAAAACGGCGAATCTGGTCGGCGATCTTGGACACTGCCGCCCGGGCGCCGGCGGCCCTCGCTTCGGCGTCCTTGACTTCGGCCTCACGAAGGTCGTGAGTGGTTTGGGCGACTGCTCCCACGCTCAACATCGCTCTGCTGCGCTCCAATATCGTTGTCTTGACGTCGAGATCGGTGAGGCTTCGCCGCAGTTCGGCCTGCGCACCTCGATACTCGCCGATACCGAGTCCGAGTTCGATGTTGTCATATTCGACCAAAGGCGCGCCTGCGGACACGCGGTCGCCTAACTTCGCAAAGATCTTCTCTATGAGGCCGCGCGCCAGGGTTCGGATGTGAGCGACACGAGCCGGGTCCTCGCTGACGACACCGGTCGCGGACAGCGAACCCTGCAAGCTGCGCACGACTGCCGGTTCGACGGCTATGCCGACATCCTTCTGGGACTGAGGGTCGATCTCCACGACGCCGGAAGGATTCTCCGAAGAGGCGGGCTGAGACGATTCGGCAGCCGTAGGCTTCCCGCCAAATCTGGAATAGAGAAACGCGCCGAGGAAGACGCCCAGCCCCAAAGCGAGTGGGATGAGCAACCGCGTGCTTCGTGAGATGCGGACTGGTGCTTGCCGTTCAGTTACCGGGGCTGTTGCCATGATTCGACTCCTGATCCAATGGCGCTTGCGAGTTCGTACAGGCTGATGCGCTCGTCGAAGAGCGCCTGACTATAAATCCGCAGGGCGTCTCGATAAGTTCGCTGAGCATCCAGATAGTCAATGAGAGTGGCGCCTCCGAGATTATAGGAGGTAAGAGTAACCTTGCTGCTGTCCTCGGCTTTCCGCAAGTGCTGGGTCCTGATGTACTCAACCCTTTGCCGGTTGACTTCGACCGCGTTGTAGGCTTGCTGAACCTCGAGTTGAATCTGCTTTTGAAGGGCGGCTTCCAGGTTGGCGGACCGCCTCTGCTCGGCTCTGGCCCGGAGTATCCCGCCCTCGTTGCGATTGAAAACCTGCAATGGTACCGTGACGCCGAGAACGAAACTGTTGTCTGGTCCGACCCGCTTGTAACCGCCGCCAACGGTCACGTTCGGGGACCGTATCGCGTGCTGCAACTGCGTTTCCGTGTCGGCACGACTTTTCTGCCGGAGCGCCGCCGCTGCATCCGGCCGCTTCTCCAGCGCAATTCGGAAAAGCTCGTTCAGAGGGGCTCGCGGAGGCAGTCCCGCTTCCGGGATCTCGTCGCCAACCGCGAGAACGCCGGCCACGTCCACATCCCGCGAAAGGTCCGGCGCGTTCAGCAACGCCAGCAGAGCGCTTCTTGAATCGCGCAACATCAGGTCGGCTTGAAAAACGTCGTCCTGGAAGCGGAGCTTTTCCACCTCAATGCGGTTCAGATCCAGCGCCGATATGTCGCCCTGTTTGAGGCGCACGCGATTGAGGTCGATCATTCGTTGGGCCTGCTCCAGGATGGAGCGGGATGTTTCAAGGCTGGACTTTGCCAAGACCATCCGCGAAAAGGCGCGCTTGACCTCCAGTTCGACTCGGCGGACCTGATCCTGGTAAGCGAGTTGTTGCGCTTCCACGGCCTGCTGCGCCGATGTGGCGCGCAACTGCCGGCGCCCGCCTCCCTCGATTTCGTAGTCGAATCGTAAGGTGATTTCTTGAGCGCCAAAAAAGCGTCCCGGATTGCGGCGGACCGGGAAATCCTCCTCCGCAAAGCTCAAGGCCGGATTCAGCCGCTTCCTCGCGGCCACCGAATCCCCTTCGAGCGCCTCAATCTCGTTCCGCGCGGCTTCTATGGACGGATTCCGGGCGATGGCCAGGCGAATAGCCTCCTCCAGGGTCAAACGGGACGGAATACCGGAATCCTGTGCCTGAATGTAAGAAGAACTCAGCATAGCTGCTAACAATAAGAAAGCTCGCATATAAACCTATTTAGGACTGAAAATCCGATACGCTGCGAGCGCATACATTCGCAGCCGTTCCGAACAGGTCAGATGCGGGATATCAGCACCGGAGGGATGTCGCGGATGGAGAAGCGACAGGCTCGCGCAGACATAGCGGCGCAAGCGGGGAAACGATGGTAATCGCGAGGCTCTGTTCCGCGGTCACTGCCGCGAGGAGGATGAGAGAGCCATGGTGAAAGTCGCGCAGCGAGTTCGGCTGAGACCGCTTGATTTCGCCAGCCTGGACCAGTGGGTAATCCGTGCAGCCTTGGCAGATGCCGGGTTCCGAAAAAGCTGTGCCGGGTGCGTCCGCCGGCGGCGCGCAACATATGCTCGCCGAGTCCTCGATGGCCTCATGGCCGTTCGGCGAAACGCAAAGGACTTTGGACGTACTCGGATAGAACGCCAGCAGCAAGACTGCCGCGACGACGCGTGCCACGATGGTTTTCTGAAGCACGATCATGAAGCCCACACTGTTCCGGCAACATCTTAGCAGAGAACAACGGCCCCCCGCTACAATGCAGACGCCTGCTCAGCGGCGCTCCGCGATAAAGTAGTGCACCGCCGGCGTGACGATTAGCGAAAGCACCATTGAGGCCAGAACGCCGCCGATTACTGCGATCGCGAGCGGCTGCAGCATCTGAGAGCCGGCGCCCCAGGCAAGCGCGAGCGGCACCATCCCGGCGACGGTGGCCAGCGCGGTCATGATGATCGGCCGCAAGCGGCGCTCTCCGGCCTGGACCATCGCTTCGAAACCCGAAGCGCCCTCGGCGCGAAAACGCTGATCGGCATCCAGCAGCAGAATGCCGTTCTTGGCCACGATGCCGATAACCATGATCAGGCCCATAAAGGACGAGATGTTAAACGTTGTCCCGGTGACGAGCAGGGCAAGGAAAACGCCGGAGGTTGAGAGCAGGGCGGAAGCGAGGATTGCGACAGGGGCGGCGAACCCGCCGAACTCGAACAGCAGAACGGTGAAGACGAGAACGATGGCGAGCAGCAGCACCTTCACAAGGTCGCTGAACGACTTGCGCTGTTCCTGGTAAGCTCCGCCGTAATCGACGCGGATCGAGGGCGGAAGCCCGAGGGCCGCAATCGCTTGCTTGACAGCGGCGACTCCGCTCCCGAGATTCAGGCCTTCGAGCCGGGCGGTGACGGCGACGTCGCGCTGAAGGTTCTCGCGGCGTATCTCGGTCTGGCCGGGTTCCTCGATGATGGTCGCCAGTGAGCCAAGCGTGGCGGTCTTGCCGGCGCCGCTGACGATCAAAGAGTTACGAATGCTATCGATGGACGCCCTGGCCTGCTCCGGGTAACGAATGCGGATGGTGTAAGAACGGTCGTTGGCGACGACCGGAGTCGGCGCCTCCTCACCCTGAATCATCGCGGTGGCGGCGACCTCGACCTCTTCCGGAGTGAAGCCGGCGCGCGCGGCGAGCACCGGATCGACCCGGAAAGTTAGCGCAGGGCCGCTGATGGTGTTATCGATACCGTTCAACACATCGACAACGCCGTCGATCTTCTTGATACTGTCGCCGACCTTCGGCGCCCACTCGCGAAGCAGGGCGGCATCCTGGGAGAAGAGCTTGATTTCGACCGGTTCGGGTGCGCTAGTCAGGTCGCCGATCATATCTTGAAGCAGTTGGAGGAACTCCACCTGAAGCATAGGCAGGCGCTCGGCTAATTTCGAGCGCACCTCGGCAATCACTTCTTCGGAATTGCGGCTGCGGTGGGGTTTGAGCCTGACGGTGAGATCGCCCGTGTTGGCTTCCGTCACCTGCGCGAGACCGAGTTGGAGCCCCGTGCGGCGCGATGTGTTTTCCACCTCGGGGATGGATTTGAGAATCGCCTCGACTTCGGTGATGGCGCGATGTGTGTCCGCAAGTGAAGAACCCGCGGGCATGATGTAGTCGAGGATGAACCCGCCCTCATCCATCGCGGGGAGGAGGTCCGAGCCCACCGATTCGTAGCAGAAGTATGATCCGCCGATCAGCGCGAGCACGAACACAGCCAGCACAACCGGGTGAGCCAGCGCACTTTTCAGCACGCGCTCGTAGATTCGCAGAACCCCGCCGAGAATGCGGCCGCCGCTGTGCGCGTGTTGCGCGTTCTGGCCCGAAACAGGGCGGCGCCGCAGCAGGATGTGGCTCAGGGCCGGGGTCCATGTGAGCGCCAACGCGAGCGAGGTCAGCAGAGCCATCGCAACCGTGACCGCCAGCGCGCGGAAGAAAACGCCAGTCACGCCGGTAATCGAGATCAGTGGGACAAACACTACGATGGGTGTGATAGTGGAGCCGACGAGCGGTTTCCCGATTTCGCGAAGGGCGCTGCGGATCGCCTCGCCCCGGCTCTGGCCCGCGTCGCGGTGCATGACGATGTTTTCGACCACCACAATGGCGTCGTCGATAACCAGGCCGACCGCGGCCGCCAGCCCGCCAAGCGTCATCAGGTTGAAGCTCTCGCCCACCGCGCGGAGAGCGATGAAGGTAACTGCGATGGTGGCCGGAATAACCAGCCCGGCGACGAGCGAGGTTCCCCAATCGCGGAGGAAGAGCACCAGGATGATGGAGGCGAGGATCAGGCCGATCAGGATGGCGTCGCGAACACTGTAGACAGACGCCCTGACGATCTCCGACTGGTCGTAGAAAGCCTGTAGCTCGACACCCTTCGGCAGCGACGGCCGGATACGCGCGATTTCCGCGTGCACCTGCTCGGCGACACGCAGAGTGTTGCTGTCCGGCTGCCGGCTGATGTTGAGGAGCACGGCGGGTTTGCCGTTCGCGGTGACGATGGTGTAGACAGGCCGCACAGAATCGAGCACGTCGGCGACATCCCCAACGCGGACGGGCACGCCGGCGGCGGTTGTTTTGACTACGATGTTCGAGATGTCCTGCGGCGTGCGTGCCTGGCCGCTGACGAGGCTGAGGACAAGCTGATGATTGTATTCGATCAGGCCGGGCGAATCGATCAGGTTGCTGCGGCGCACGGCTTCGAGCAGCGAATCCACATTGACTGACGCCTGGAGCATTTTGGCCGGATGGGGGCGTATCTCGTACTCGGGCTCCTGGCCGCCCTGCACCACCACGGTGGCAACGCCGTTCATCCGATTGAGGCGCGGCTTGATCTCGTAAGTGGCAAGCTCCCAGAGGCGCGTTTGCGGGATGGTATCCGACGTCAGGCTGTAGCCCATGATGGGGAAGGCGGCGAAGGTCAAGCGGTCTGCAATGAGCTTCGTGCCTGCGGGAAGATTAGGCCGAACCCTCGCCAGGGCGGCATTCACGCGCTCCAGTGTCTGGAACATGTCCACGTTCCAGGAGAAGAACAGATCCACTTCCGCCGCGCCGCGTCCGGTGATGGACTTCACGATTTCCAAACCCTGCACGCTGTTGACGGCTTCCTCAATCGGACGCGTCACGGTGACCATCATCTGATCGATGGGGGCAACGCCGTTATCGGCGCCGATAACGATGCGCGGGAAATTCGTTTCAGGGAATACCGAGACGGGGATTGTGAAAGCAAAGTAGGCACCTACCGCGACAAGACTTAGGATCAGAAAGACGATCGGCTTGCCGTGGCGGGCAGTCCAATGGCCGTGCTCTACGGGAGCTTCGACTTCGACGCGGGGATCACTCATGGCCGGCGGCCTGCTTTTCCGCTTCACCGGGCTTCTGCACGCGCACCTTGGTTCCATCCTGCAACCCGACTCCGCCAGCGACGACTACTTTGTCGCCGGGAGCGGCTCCGCTAAGGATCTGCACGCGATCACCATCGCGCACGCCGAGTTCGACCTTGTGCTCGTGTACGACGGAGTCCGCGCCGGCCACCATCACCGCGGAACCGCCTGCCTGCGCCGGAAGCAGCGCTCCGACGGGCACCACGGCCGCCTTCGGTATGTGCTCAGCCATGATGGTGACGTGCACAGTGGCGCCCGGCCGGAGGCGCTCGCCGGGGTTGGCTGCGCGTATCCAGACCTCGACAGTGGTGGCCTGCGGATCGACCGCGGGGCTGACGACCGTAACCGCGCCGTCCGCCTCGACGGAGCCATCCATCGCAGCGATGTGGGCGCGCTGTCCAACCCTGACGTGAGCCGCCTGTGCTTGCGGGAGGTTTACGCGCGCGATCACGCTCGATATATCCATCACGACCATCAGGGGCGAACCCGGGTTCGCCATCTCGCCGGGGAAAATCGGCCGCTCGGCGACAACGCCGTTGATCGGGCTGCGAATTTCGGAATAGGATAGTTGCGCTTCGGCGGCTGCGTATTTGCCCTTCGCCGACTGCGCTTGCGCTTCGGCGCTCTTTACCTCTTCGTGCCGGCTGACCCGTTGCAGCGATTCCAAATGCTTCTGCGCAGTGTCGAACTGGCCGGCGGCCTGAGCGTACGCGACGCGGGCCTCGTCGACAAGCCTCTTAGCGAGGGCCCCTTCCTTGTGAAGCTGTTCGCGGCTCCCCAGGAGTGTTTTCGCGGCATCTCGCGTCTCGCTGGCCGCCTTCAAGTCCGCTTCGGCTTTTACGACTTCATCCGGCACCGCGGCGGCCGACACATGGCGGTAATTGGCCAGGGCCTGCTCGTACGCGCCCTTGGTGTCGAGGAGGGAAGCAGAGAGGTCCTTGTTTTCGAGCACGGCCAGTAGTTGGCCCTTATGAACGCGGTCGCCGCGGTCCACGTGAAACGCGACCACGGGCGCGGCGATCTTCGGCATGATGGCGGACTGGTCCAGAGCGCGCAGTACGCCTTCTCCGGAGATGATGCGCTGGATGGATTCGGTGCGCACCTCAGCGGTCTGCACAGGGACGACCGGCTCGGCTTCCTTCTCGTGTTCCTTTGTGCAGCCTGCCAGCAGCAGGCACAGCACCGATCCGCCTGCGACAAGCGCGGGAATCCTCGTCATCAGAAGCCTCCCATGAGGTTTTGCAAATTCGCGAGTGCGACCCGGTAGCGCGCAAGGCCGTCATCGTACGCATTTCGCGCTTCTGCCAGAGTGGTCTGGGCGTCCACAACTTCGAGCGCTGTCGCCTCTCCGGCTTCATAGCGCAGCACAGTCAGGCGCACACTCTGTGTTGCCAGATCGAGCGAACTCCGAAGTGATGCCAACTGCGCGCGAGCCGTTTGCGCTTCGAGCGCGGAAGAGTCGGCAGTGGCTCGGAGTTGGCGCCGCGTGTAGCTCAGGTCGGTTTCAGCCTGCCGCTTCTGGAGCGCCGCCTGATGGACTTTGCTTCTCAAGGCGCCCCAGTCCCAGACGGGGATCGTGACCGTCGCCTGGACGGCCGATCCCAGGTTCTTGCGATCTTCGGGTCCACGGATCGCGAACACGTTCGCGTTGATGCCGTAAAAGTAGTCGATCGCGACCGAGGGGACGAATGCGCCCTTTGCGGCCTTCTCACCGGCAGCCGCTTCCGAGACGCCGGCCTCGGCGGCTTTGATCTCCGGGTTCCTGATGAAAACGCGGCTGCGGATATCTTCGAGAGCGGGCGCCGCTACGTCGGCGTCGAGGTCATCGACAACTTCGAACGGCTGGTCGATTTCAGGGAACATCAGAACGGCAAGGGTCAGCCTCGCTTTGTCCACATTGGTTTCGGCGTCCAACTGCTCGCGCTGGCGCTGCTTGAGCTGCAACTGCGCTTTAATGACGTCGGCGCGCGCCACCTCGCCACCCGCCTCCTGCTTTTGCGTGATGTCGAGAAAGCGCTGGGCTTCGTCTACGTTGCGCGCGGCGTTGCCGGAGCGCCGCTTTGCCGAGACCAGGGCGTAGTAATCCTGCACGACCGTCGACACCAGCCCGCGGCTGGCGATGTCCTTCCGCGCCAGCGCCGCGGCTTCGGCAGCCCGCGCTTTTCGGTATTCGGCCGTTTTGGTTACTGAGAAGAGGTCTGCGTGGACAACGGCCTGCTCGTTGTAGACGTGCGGGCCATCATTGGCGATGAACACGCCAGAGGACGTGCCGTTGCTCTGGGTGCCGATGTACTGGTTGAGAGCGTTGAGCGTGGGCAGCAGCGCGGCGCGGGCCTGAACACGGTCCTCTCGCGCCAGGGCGGCCGCGGTTCCGGCGGCAAGGTACTGTTGACTGTATTCCCGCGCTCTCTTGATCGCGCTGTCGAGCGTGATCGAGAGGGGCCTGTCGGATTCCCCGGCGGCCTGCGGGCCCGATGCGAGGCAGCCGGCCACGGCCATGGCCGCAAGCAGAAGATAGCGCATTGTACTCTCCTTCGAGTCAAGCGCACGAACCTGAAAATTGTCTGAAAGCACAGGGCAGATTACAGGAAATTTTCAGACTGGCAGCTTACGATAAAAGGAGTGCGGATCCTGGTTGTCGAGGACGAGCGCCGGATGGCGGAACTACTGCGGCAGGGCCTCTGCGAAGAGGGCCACAACGTTGTTGTCGCCATGGATGGCTGCGAAGGCCTGCGGCTTGCCGGGGGCTGCCAACTCGACCTGATCGTTCTCGACGTGATGCTTCCAGGCATGAGCGGCTTCGATGTCGCGCGCCGCCTGCGGGCGCAGGGCAACCAGACGCCCATTCTCATGTTGACGGCCCGCGACACGGCCGAGGACATCGTGCAAGGCCTGGACCTGGGGGCAGACGACTACCTGACAAAACCGTTCTCGTTCGAAGTGCTCCTTGCGCGCGTGCGGGCAGTGGCGCGACGAGGACCGATTCCGCAGCCGGTGACTTACAGGGCGGGCGACCTCACCGTGGACCACGGCGCCCGGGAAGTGCGGCGGGGCGAGCGGCCCATCACTCTGACCCGAACGGAGTATGCGATTCTCGAGCTGCTGATACGCAACGCCGGCCGGGTGGTCTCGCGCGACACGCTTATCGAGCGCGTGTGGGGAAACGAATCCGAGATCGAAAGCAACACGCTCGACGCGTTCGTCCGGCTGCTGCGCGCGAAGGTGGATAGCGCGGGCGAGGAGCGCCTGATTCAGACTGTGCGCGGCGTCGGCTACTGCCTCAGGCGGGAGGCGTGATGTCCCGCTATTCGATCCGGCTCCGCCTTACAGCGTGGTATGCGCTCGTGCTTCTGGCCGGACTGACGCTGTTCGGCGCGGGCATGTGGGTCGCGCTGGAGAAGCGGCTGGTGGCGGGAGTGGATACGCAACTGGCGGAACGCATCCGCGGATTCGAGACCGTGCTCGAGGTGGAAGGCGAGGAGGCGGATCGCAACCAGCTTCGGGTGGAAATATCCGAGTACGCGCGCGAAATCCCTGAAGGCGGCATGATGCAGGTGGGCGACGCGGCCGGCGTGCTACTGGCGCCACGCAGCGCCGCGAGCGGCCGCGCCTACCGGATTCTCACCGCGCGCGTGAAATCGCGCGGTCAGACTTACGACGTGTTGGTGGCCGGCTCGCTGCACGAGGTGCAGTCGGTGATGCGGGAGTTTCGCGATCTGCTGCTGATGCTGATTCCCGGAGCGCTGGTGGTGGCCTGCCTCGGCGGATACTGGATCAGCACGCGCGCACTCGCGCCGGTGGATGAGATCACGCGCGTGGCAAAATCGATCAGCGTTCAGAATCTTTCGCGGCGATTGCGCGTCCCGAACACCGGGGACGAGCTGCAACGAATGTCCGAAACCTGGAATGAGGTGCTCGAACGTCTTGATGTAGCGGTGAAGCGGATTCGCCAGTTTACGGCCGATGCTTCGCACGAGTTGCGGACACCGGTCGCGATCGTGCGTGCCACGGCGGAACTGGCGCTGCGACGCGAGCGCAGCGCGGCCGAGTACCGGCAATCGCTCGCCGACATTCAGCGCGAGGCTGAGCGCATGACGGAGCTAACCGAGTCGCTACTCGCAGTGGCTCGGGCCGGCGCGCAGGGAACGGAGATGCCGTTGAAGCCGCTGGACCTCAATGAAGTGATGGCGCAGGTGGTGCGAGAGAGCGCGAGTCTCGCGGTCGAAAGGCGCGTCGATCTCGGCTTTCAGCAACTGAATGGGCCTGCTGTCGCGCTTGCGAACGAAGCCGGCATCCGGCGGCTTCTGCTGATTTTGATCGAGAACGCGATTCGGCACACTCCGGCTTCGGGCTGCATCACAGTGTCCACGTGCGCATCTCGTGACAGCATCGTTCTGGCCGTTCAGGATACGGGCGAGGGCATTGCCGAAGACACTCTGCCTCACGTCTTCGAGCGCTACTACAGAGGGGAAACCGCGCGGGATGGTGCGGGAGCCGGGCTGGGGTTGTCCATCGCGCAAACGATCGCGGAAGCGCACGGGTCGGCCATCGAAGTCCAAAGTGCACCTGGCCGCGGTACGCGGTTCGCCATCCCGCTGCGGCGTGAGACTGCTCCGGCCTCATCGCCGGCGAGTGGCTGAACCGGCCCGCCCCGAGCGTTCTGCTCCAGAGCGGCTTATACTACGAGAGTTGTCTCCGCCGTGAGCAGCGAAAACCATGCGAAATCCATTCAGGAGGAAAAGTGCTTCGGACGTCGTTGTCTGTTGGGCTCTCGCGTCCTTGAGCCTGGTTGCACAGGTCCCGGCTGCCCGGGTTGAGATTGGCTCCAGCTTCTCAAACCCGCTCCTGTTGTCCGGGGCGGACCCGTGGGTGAATTTTCGGGACGGCTTCTACTACTTCATCGGCACCGGTGGCAGTGGTCTGGCTATCTCGAAGGCGCGCAGCGTGGCCGATCTGAAGACCGCCGTGAGAAAGGTGGTGTGGAGACCGCCTGCGAGTGGGCCTTATTCCCGCCAGATCTGGGCGCCTGAACTCCATTTCCTTCGCGGCAAGTGGTACATCTACTTTGCCGCCGACGCAGGAACGAACCAAACGCACCGGCTTTGGGTCCTGGAAAACTCTTCCGCCGATCCCCTCGAAGGTGAGTGGGTCATGAAAGGGAAGATTGCCGACCCGAGCGACAAGTGGGCCATTGACGGAACCGTCTTCGAGAATCGCGGCAACCTGTACATGGCATGGTCCGGATGGGAAGGAGACGTGAATGGAACGCAGAACATCTACATTGCGCCGCTGAAGAATCCCTGGACGATTGACGGCAAGCGGGTGATGATTTCAACGCCGGAGTATCCATGGGAGAAGGTGGGGGACTTGAACGACCGCGCGAACCCGCCGCACGTGGACGTCAACGAAGGGCCCGCTTTCCTCGAACGCGGCGACAAGGTTTTTCTGGTCTACTCGGCCAGTGGTTGCTGGACGGATGACTATGCACTGGGAATGCTGACAGCTACTAAGGGAAGCGATCTGCTGAATCCTTCTTCCTGGAAGAAATCGCCGCTCCCGGTCTTTCGGGGATCACCCGAAGCACAGGCATTCGGCCCAGGTCACAACTGTTTTTTCAAATCGCCTGACGGCAAGGAAGACTGGATTCTCTATCACGCCAATCCCGGACCGAATATGGGTTGTGGAGGACGCCGCTCGCCCAGAGCCCAGCCCTTCACATGGACGGATGACGGCATCCCGATCTTCGGCAGCCCCGTTCCCCTGGGAAAACCGATTCCCAGACCTTCGGGGGAGGAGATGAACGATGCGCATACGAACCGGGGACCTGCGTCTTCACGATGGCCGGCGCTTGTCGAGCGCGTTGACGTGCCGTAGGACGCGCCCGGACCAGCAGGGGCGTTTCATCGAAGCCGAGGGAGTGAACGGAAATGGCGGAGAGGGGGGATTCGACCCCCGGTAGAGGTTTAATCTTCTACGACGATTTAGCAAACGACGATACCCGTGCTACGGCATGCTGCAAAATTCGCCGGAATCCTTCTAAGTCCATGAAAGCATGTGCGCTAACTCCCCATACGGTATCATCCCGTCTGCTCCCGTACGCCGCCGTATCGGGGCGTTTTCGGGTCACTTTTTTACCAACTCGGATATTCGAAGCCGGAGACGCAACACCGATTCTGCCCGCCCGCGCCACGCCGGTTACCGCTCCATCTGCCCGAAGCCGCACGCGCCGGGTGCCGCCCGGTGCCCCACGCCTTACCTTGCCGGGTCACCGGCCTTCCCGAGTGCCTTCTCGATGCGTTTCCTGATCCGCGCCGCACCGGGACGCTGCGAGTCGCGCTTGTAGAGTGCGAAGTAGTTCTTCGCTTGACGTGCAGCTTCGTCGGCTCTTCGCAGGCGTATGAGGCAGAGGGAGAGCCGGTCCAATGCTTGCAGTTCGCCGCTGATGCCTAATTCGGCTGATTCCTCGGCGAGCAGTTGTCCAACAAGACCTTTCTCAAACGAGATCGTTGCGTATGCCCTTATGGCGTCGATTGCCCGATAGTAGACCTTCACGGCAGCTTCCAGATCGGTGTGCTCTACGGGTTTTGCCGATTCGATGAGCGCTCGGTTCCTATCACGCAGCTTGTGGTACTTGGCAAGGGCTTCGAAATCAGTGGAGCGGCCCATGTTCACCCAATTGACGAGCGTGTCCGAGCACTGCGCGATCCAAAAGTCTTCGAGTTCCTCTGACTCTTCCAACGCCAAATCATCCTGTAGGATTTGGACCGTATACTGACCGTTCAGGTGGTGGTTGACGTAGCGGAGCCAGAGCGGGTGACGATCTCTGGACCAAGCTCTTCGTCCCGCTCCTTTGCCCACGTAAAAAACTCGGCACTGCTTGTCGAGGTGGGCGTATACGTAGTGCCGTTTCGGGTGTTCCTGATCCGCCTCAGGATCAGCTTGAAGCGGCTTCGGGTCATCTTCCTGGATTGAGATCTCAAGCCCGCCGTTTGTCAATTTGGAGGTGATCTTCATCGGGTCTGTCCAGTCACGCGCAACAGACCAGGATTTGAACACAGCGGAGGCTCCGAATCAACCTAACCCGCACCCGGCGGCGCGCTCCGAAAACCCCACACACGCCGACAACCCGCCTCCGGTTTGAGGGCCAAGTGCTATCGTCGCTGTGCTTCAAGCACTTTGGTACTATGTGGCTTCCAGGTTCATGGGCATCCAGAATAGCGCGCTATCCGGAGAGGAAATACTGTGGCGGTACATGGACTGCGGATTCCGTGGCAAGGTGAACGCGATTCCGGGGTGAACGTGAAAACGATTCCGGGGTGAAGGTGAACGGGATTCCGGGCTGAAGACGAACAGCGATTCCGGCGGGAAGGCGAACACTTTTTCGC
>JAEZIJ010000045.1 GCA_023436715.1 Acidobacteriota bacterium | reverse complement strand
CAAAAAATGCCGCGTTCGGAAGCTCACCCAGGCGTTGCGCAAATTGGGGTATACCGTCGCGCTCACCCCGATCAGCCCCGAGCCCGTCCCACAGAGCTAACGGTGATTTTCAACGGAGCGGTTTGGCCCGTCTATCCCTCGATCTCATCCAGCCAGGCGGGGCGCTTGAGGACCTCTCTGGGTTTGCTGCCGTCGGGCGGGCCGATGATGCCGTCGCGCTGCATCATATCCAGAATGCGAGCGGCGCGGCCGTAACCGAGGCGTAGACGGCGCTGGAGCGTTGAGGTGGACGCCTTGCCCATCTCGAGCACGACGCGGACCGCATCGTGGTAGAGCGGGTCCTCCTCTCCGGAGAGCTCTTCAGATTCGCCGGGCTCGTCGTCATCCGAGGGCGGCGCGACGAGGAAGGACTGGTCGTAATCCGGGGTCGCCTGGTTTTTCCAGAACTCCACGACTCGGTTGATTTCCGGTTCCGCCACAAACGCGCCGTGGACGCGCATCAGGCGCGAGGTGCCGGGCGGCAGAACGAGCATATCGCCTTTGCCGAGCAGGTGCTCGGCGCCCATCACGTCCAGAACCGTTCGCGAATCGACGCGCGTCGCCACGCGGAAACTGAGACGCGCGGGGAAATTCGCCTTGATGAGACCGGTGATGACGTCCACGCTGGGGCGCTGCGTTGCAACAACCAGGTGCATACCCACTGCACGGGCCATCTGAGCGAGGCGGGTGATCGATTCCTCGACATTCTGCCGCTCGAGCATCATCAGGTCGGCCAACTCATCGATTACGAGAAGGATGTAGGGCAGCGGCTGCAACTCTTCGGGCGGCTCGGGGTCCTCTTCGAAGAGCGAGATCGGCTGGCTCCGGAGTTGCCGGACCTTACGGTTGAACTGGTCGATGTTGCGTACGCCCTGCGAGGCGAGCAGGCGGAGGCGCCGCTCCATTTCGAGCACGGCATTGCGGAGGGCGTTGGCAGCCTTTTTCGCGTCCGTGATAACGGGCGTGAGCAGGTGGGGGATGCCTTCGTAGAGGCCCATCTCCAGCCGCTTCGGGTCCACCAGAATCATCCGGACCTCGTCGGGCGTCGCCTTGTACAGCACCGACATGATGAGCGAGTTCAGCATCACGCTCTTGCCGGACCCTGTGGAGCCCGCAATGAGCAGGTGCGGCATGGATTCGAGCGGCGTGACCTTGATGCGGCCGTTGATATCCTTGCCGAGCGCAATCGTCAGGCGCGACTGCGAGTTGCCGAACTCGTCCGATTCGATCATCTGCCGCAGGCTGATCACCTCGCGGCGCGAGTTGGGGACCTCGATGCCGACGGTCGGCTTGCCGGGGATGCGCTCGATCAGAATGGACTCCGCCTGAAGCCCCATGCACAGGTCGTCGTTCAGCGAAGTGATACGGCTGTACTTGATGCCGGCCTCGGGCTTGAACTCGAAGGTGGTCACAACCGGCCCAGGGTTGATCTGAACCACGGAACCGAGCACGTTGAACTCTTCGAATTTCGTGCGGATGCGCGAGGCGATCTGCTTGAGTTCTTCCTCATCGTACGCGGGCCGGCCGGCGGGTTCGTTCAGCAGCGCAGTGGAGGGCAGCCGGTAGACCTTGCGCGACGGCGCCGCGGGCGCAAGCGCCGGGGCCGGGGAGCTTGGGGGCTCTTCGGCCGCAGGTTGTTCGACGAGCATCGGACCGGGGACGCCGCGTTCAGGCGGCAAATCGTCGAGCGTGCGGATAGGGATGTCGGGCTCGAACGGGGGCTCGTCATCAGGTTCAGGTTCAGGCTCGGGGGTGGCGGCGGGAGCGGCCGGATCGGGCACGACCAGGGGTTCGGCCTCTAGTTCGGCCTCGGGCGCAGCCTCCGGCTCGGGAGCACGCATGGGCCGGGTACGCGGCGGTTTCGCCTTTGGAGCGGCAGCGCGACGGGCGCGCCAGGCGCGCCAGCGGTTGGCGACAGGCTGCCCTAGCGTCGAACCGAGAGCGGCGACGTTCGACAGATAAGCGATGCGGAAGCTGGAAGACAAGTACAGCGAAACCAGAAAACAGGCAAGCGTTACCAGGCTCGCTCCGGTGAGATTGAACGAGGCGAGGAGATGATCGGCGAGCACAAGGCCGATGGTTCCACCGGAGGGTACCGCGCCGCCGAACAGCGCCCACCTGGGCCCAAGTTCAAAGCCGGCGCAACTGCTCAGCAGAAACAGTACATAGCCGAATGCGCGCCCGAGCGGGTATCGCACCTGGCGGCATCGGACCCAGTTCCAGGCGAGCACGATCAGGACGATGGGAAGCGCGAAGGAGAGGACGCCGAAGGTTTGGAAGAACAGGTCGGAAAGGTGCGCCCCGGCCGGCCCGATCAGATTCCGGGTGCGGCCCGCGGCGGCCGTGTTCCAGGACGGATCGTCCGGGTGGTAGGAGACCAGGCTGAGCCAGACCAACAGGCCCGCGATCAGCGACAGGACACCTGCGGCCTCCGTGAGGCGAGAATAACGTGCCGGGGATGAAGCGTTCATCCTTAGCGGCGGACAAAGATAGCCAGAGCGATCACTATTATGCCAAAAACGATGCGGTAATACACGAAAAACCGGAGCGTGCGGGTCCGAAGGAAGCGGAGGAAAAACGCAATCACAAACCAGCCGGTGACGGCCGAGACGACTACGCCGACCAGGAAGGGGATACGCATGTCGGGCGAGAGGCCGCCGGCCTTATGGAGGTCCATGAACGCCTTGAGGGCGGCGGCGGCGAGCGCGGGGGTGGAGAGCAGGAACGAGAAGCGGGCGGCGGCCTGGCGGTCGAGACCGCGGAACAGGCCGGTGGAGATGGTAATGCCGCTGCGCGAGACTCCGGGAACGATCGCCACCGCCTGGGCGAAGCCGATAAAAATGGCGTCGGTGAAGGAAATCCCGCCGATGTCTTTCTTGAAATGGCCGACTTGCTCGGCGATGTACATCACAAGCCCAACGCCGATCAGAGTGGACCCGATCACGAGGGAGTTGCGCCAGGGGCCCTCGGCCTGATCCTTGAAGATATATCCGAGGATGCCGACCGGGATGGTCGCGGCCACCAGGAACCAGAACAGGTTGCGGTTCCTGGAAATGGCGGGATCATTGCCGAGCTTCAACCCGAAGCCCTGAGCGGTCAACTGCACCCAGTCGCGGAAGAAGTACAGGATCACGGCTGTCAGGGTGCCGAGGTGCAGGGCGATGTCGAAGTCGAGGCTGTTGATCTCCGGGCTGGTCCAGCCCATGAGGCGCGGAACGAGCGCCAGATGCGCGGTACTGCTGACCGGCAGGAACTCGGTCAGGCTCTGCACGACCGCCATGACGATGACCTGGTAGAGGGGCATAGGGGTGAAAGTCCCATCGTACCGCAGGGCTCCGGCCCATCAGCACGGCGGCAGATCCGGATGCCATTAGGGCAAATTGCCGTGATAACATACTCAAGGAATCCAGCATGCCGGCGCTCGAAACATGGGGGACGACCGATCCCGGTCTCGTCCGCCAAAACAACGAAGACAACTGGTCGATCGACTCTGGCCTGCACGTGGCCATCGTAGCCGACGGCATGGGAGGCGCCTCGTGCGGGGAGGTGGCTTCGGCCATAACGGTCGAGACAATCCTGGGATACCTGCGCTGCGCGCCGGTGTTGGATCCCGGAACAGCGGCGGAAGCGGCCATACAGGAAGCGAACCGCCGGGTGCTCGACAGGGCGCGAAGCGATGAGGGCTGCAACGGCATGGGTTCGACCGTGGTCGTGGCACTGTGGGATCTTCCTCGCGTACACATCGCCAATGTCGGCGACAGCCGGGCGTATCTCTGGCGCAACGGCACGCTCACGCAACTCTCCTACGATCAGACCCTGGTGAACGAGATGCGGATGCGCTTTGGACTCTCCGAAGCCGAGGTCGCCAACTTCCCCCACAAGAATGTGCTGACGATGGCCGTCGGGACAACGCCGGAACTGAAGGTGCGGATGCGGGTCGAGGAACTGTCGCCGGGAGACATGATTCTACTGTGCTCCGACGGGCTGTCAGGGCCGGTCACGGACCCGGCGATCGCCGCTACTCTCTCGCACGACGCCCCGCTGCAGTACCAGGTCGAACAACTCATCACGCAAGCCAAAGCTGCCGGAGGTCCGGACAACGTGACTGTTGTGCTGCTGCGGTACAACGACTGGGAAATCCTATAGGCTCCAGTACGCCTAGCACTCAAGGATTGGGCCGCCATTAACTCTCGATGGATTGACCTGCCGCAAGAGGTTACGTACAATTCATCTTTCTTTGTTTTCCGCGTCAGAGCGGATTAGTGTGCCCGAAAGGCGTTTATGACCTTCGAGATCGGAAAGACTTACAACGGGTATGAAATCCTCGATGTCTTGAAGATGTCCAAGACACAAGTGGATTACCGGGTTCGGAACCTTCAGGAACGGCGGCTGGAGGTATTGACTGTATTGCCCGGGAATCTACAGGGCGATCAGGAGCGGATGGAGCGATTTCTGCGCGAGATGAAGGTTCACGCACGGCTGAATCACCCCAACATCGTGGGCTTTTACAGCGCGATGGAACTGGAGCGCCAGGCCGTGATGACGACGGAACTCGTCGAGGGCGTTACGCTGAGGGAACGACTCGAAGCGGGGCCGCTCGGATGCACGGAAGCTGTGGCGTACTTCAGGCAGGTGCTGGCAGCGTTGGCGTGCGCGCACGGGCAGAAGATTGTACACCGGGACATCACGCCGGCGAGTATCGTTATCACGCCAGAAGGTGTGGTGAAGCTTTCCGGCTTCGGGCTGGCGAAATCGCCGAACAGCCCACAACTTACTCAGCTGGGGGCCGTGGTCGGAAGCCTGAAGTACATTTCGCCCGAGCAGATCAAGGGCAGTGGCGCCCTGGACCCCAGGGGCGACCTGTACTCGGTCGGGGTAGTGCTGTACGAGGCGATCACGGGTAAGACGCCTTTCGAATCGGCGAGCCAGTTCGAGCTGATGCTGGCGCATGTCAGCCAGATCCCGAAAGCTCCGAGCGCGCTTCGCACGGGAATTCCCGAAGCAATGGACCGTGTGGTTCTGAAAGCACTGGCGAAAGACCCAGCCGAGCGGTACCAGACGGCCCAGGAGTTCAGCGCAGCACTCGACGGCATGCAAGCGGTGGCGAGCGTGCCAGCCCCGGCAGTTTCGGAACCGGCAGCAGTGGCCGCCGGAGCAACTGAGCCGGCCCCGCCTCCGGTGAAATCCGAGCCGGCAATAGAACCAGCTCCAGCGCCTGCGCCTGTTGTGGCGATGCCTACGGCCGAGCAGCCAGTTGCAGGCGCGCCTGCAGTTGAGCAGACAGTCGTCGCGACACCTTCGGCCGAGCCGGTGAATTTGGCTGTACCTGCGACCGCACAGGTGGCGGTGGCAGCGCCTGCGCCAGAGCCGGTGATTGTCGCCGCACCCGAAGCCGAACCCGTAGTGACGGCACCTGTCTCAGCTCAGGCGGTCGTGGCTGCGCCTACGCCCGAGCCGGTGGTCGTGGCCGCTCCTTTGGCCGAGAAGGCGGCCGCGAACCCGCCTGCGCCCGAGGCGGCAACTATCATCGCACCTGCCGTCGAGCAGGCAATTGTGGCAGCGCCTGCGCCCGAGCAGGTGATCGCGGCGGCCCCCGCGGCTGAGCTGGCCGTGCCCGCAGCACCCACGCCTCAACAGGCCCCAAGCGCGCCGCCGGCGATGTTCCAGACGGTGGCATCGGACCGGCTGGAATCGGCAAGCCTGATGGCGATCGGCCTCGGAGCGGCGGGGGTGACGGCTGCGGTTGTGCTCGCCTACGTGTTCCTGGGCAAGTGATGGGTTTCCACATCGGCGAGCATGTCGGAGACTACCGCATCACCGGAGTTTTGGGCGCCGGGGGTTGCGGCGAAGTCTACCGCGCCGAGCACAGTATCACAAAGCGGGTAGAGGCGCTCAAGATCCTTGCGCCCGGCCGCGCCCACAGCGCCGATGAGGAGCAGCGGTTCCTGCGCGAGATTCAGTTGCAAGCCAGTCTGGCGCATCCGAACATCGCCTCGGTACACAACGCGTTCTCCACGAAGCTGGGGCTGGTTCTGGCGATGGAGCTGGTGGAGGGCGAATCGCTCGAAGCGATACTCGAGCGCGGCCGGATCCCGCTCGAGACCGGAATCGATTATGTCCTCCAGGTGCTCTCTGCGCTTGGATACGCGCATGCGAGCGCGGTTCTGCACCGCGATGTGAAGCCCGGGAACATCGTGGTCGCGGCGGACGGAACCGTGAAGCTGACCGATTTCGGGCTGGCGCGGCAGGCGGCAAAGCCGAAACTGACACAAACGGGTACGCCGGCGGGATCCCCCTACTACATGTCCCCGGAGCAGGTTCACGGTGTCGGCCCGGTGGACGCCAGGAGCGATCTATATTCGACGGGCGTTGTGCTCTACGAGGTCGTAACCGGGCGCAGGGCGTTCGAGGGCGCGAGTGCGTTCGAGGTGATGCTGGCGCACGTGGAGCGCGCGCCGGCGCCCCCCATCGAGGTCGAACCCACGATCAGCCAGGCGCTGAACCGGGTGATCCTCACCGCGCTGGCCAAAGAGCCTTCAGGGCGTTTCCAATCCGCGCTTGAGTTTCGCGACGCGCTCGAGGCCGCGAAACGCGATTCGAAACTGGCACGCCCGAAAAGACGCGGGCGCGGCTTCCTGCGAGTGAAGGCGCTGTGGGCGGCGGCCGCCGCACTGGCGCTCGGGGCGATTATCCTGGCCGGAGTGGTCCGGTCGAGCAACACTGCAAGACAACCGGAAGTGCAACCCGCGCCGGTTGCGCTGGAACCCGTTAAGCAGGTCGAGACGCCGCCAGAGGCGCCAGCAGCAGCGGCGCAGGTTCCAGTTGTCGAGCCGGCTGCGCCTCCCGAGACGCTCGAAGCGGAAACGGTCCCTGCCTCCAAGAAAGTGCGGGCACGCGTGGCAGCAGCGCAGCGCCGCGAGCCTCCCAAGGCCGAGGCGCCAAAGCGGGTTCAGGAGCCTGTGTCGGAATCCCCAGGCAAGCCGGCGGAAGGAGCGGACGTGGGCGGGCCGAAGGTCCCTGAGACCATGGTGGATTCCGCAGCGCGACCGGCCGCGGAGCCGAAGGCTGAAGAGGCGTCGAAGAAGCGAGGCAACAGGTTGTGGCGGGCATTGGGACGGATCGCGCGGCCGTGGAAGTCTTCGACGAAGAAGCCCGAGGCCGAGGACGCGCAGGAGCCTCCGCAGTAGAGTCTACAGCACGGATCCGGGTGGAACTTCGGGTTAGAAAGTGAGGCCGACCAGGAACTCCACCTGATTCCGCGAGGATTGCACGAAAAAGCCTTGGGAGCCTTGCTCATCGAACGGGCGCCCCGTCCAGCGTGTGTAACGAATCTCTGGCGCTACATGGGCGACGCCGATACTCAAGCGCAGCCCGCCAGCGGCCACAAATCCTTGAGTCGGATTATCGCGCAACAGGAACGCAGTTTCCGGCCGCAGGGTGACGTCTACGGGGGCTCCGGTCACCGGATTCGTGCCGGATTGGTGAACGGTGGCTTCGACTCCTGAGAGGCTTCTTACGACATAGCCGCCGGAGAGATAGAACCGGCGGGAGAAGTAGTGCTTAGCCAGGATCGGAAATTCCCATGAGTTCGCGCGCACCTGTGTCGAGCTTGTGATTCCGAAAGCAGTCGCGGTTGAACTATAGCCGGTGCGCTTGTACAAGGCATCCACTTCAACAGCCCACGAAGCCGGGAGACCGATCTCGACCACCGGACCAACGGTGTAGCGCTTCGCTTCTGAACGAACGCCGAAGCTGCCTTCAACGGCATCGGTGAGCAGGACCCCGCCCTTCACTCCCGGGGAAAACCACTGGGCATTCGCCGGTGCGAGGGAAAGCAGAAGGAGAGCGCTGAAAAGACGGTTGAGCATCACTCTCCAAGACCAGCGCGGCGCCCGTTTGACGACAGCCTCACCTGCCAAATTCGAGGCGGCCGGCAAGGGGTTCGGGGAGGCCCGCCTTACGGATCCTGGCTTGCGCTTTGCTGATGTCGTAGGGCACGCGGCGGAACTCGATCAGGCGGTCGCCGCAATCGTAAATGAGATAGGCGGCGCGCGGGTCGCCATCCCGCGGCTGGCCGGCGGAGCCGGGATTGAAAAGATAGAACTGTTCGTTTTCGATCTCGACCATCCTCCTGGCCTCGCCGGGGCCGGGCCGAGCCAGGCGCCTGACTCCGTTGCGATGGCAGTGGAAGCCGCCCTGGAGGTGGGTGTGGCCGAAGAACGAAATCGGCCTTTCCAGGTACGCGGCAACCTGCGACACGGCGTATGTGGAGACGAGATATTCGTCCTCGTCGAGCGGTGAGCCGTGCAGGATCTGGAACGAGTTCATCGAGAGGGGGCCGCGGGGCAAACCGCGGAGGTACTCGAGGTTCTCGGGCGTGAGGGTCTGTCCCGTCCAGACCGCGGCCGCGCGGGCAACGGGATTGAACCATTCGACGTCGTCAAGCCCGGCGCATACCTTGTCGTGATTGCCGCGCACGACCGCCTTGGCGTGTTGGCGAGTCCATTCGACGACGCTGTTCGGGTCGGCCCCGTAGCCGACGAGGTCGCCGCAGCAGAGAATTTCGTCGTAGTCTTGAGCCGCGTCCCGCAGGACGGCTTCGAGCGCTTCCCAGTTGCCGTGAATGTCGCTCAGGATCAGATAGCGCACAGGCGTAAGAGGGCGACCTCGGGGGGCGCGCCGATTCGCGCCGGAATGCCTACCGTGCCGATGCCACGGGTCACCCAGACCGCCGCAGGCCCGTTGCGATAGAGACCGTAGACGTAAGGCGTGATGAACCGGGCCACATTCAGAGTCTGATGGAGGATCTCGACCGTAACCTGGCCGCCGTGAGTGTGCCCCGAGATCGTGAGATCGTATCCCTGGGCGGCGGCGACGCCGAAGACGTCGGGGTTATGCGAGAGCAGAATATTGGTGGCGTCCGGCGCGATCAGCTTTTCCGCGCCGTCCAGATAGCGTCTTCCTTTGCGCTGGTAGTCCACTCCGGCGACGTTCAGCGTAGCATTCCCGAAGCGGAGGAGGCGGGCTTGTTTGCGAAGGAACCCCAGGCCGAGGCGGGCGCCCTTGACGGTAGTCTCCACCTCGGTGCGCGCGTAGATTTCGTGGTTGCCAAGACAACCGAGGACGCCGGCATCGGCCCGAAGGCGTGCGATCTGGCGCAGGCAGGCGTCGAGCGGGTCGCCGTGGGACGTGATGAGGTCGCCGGTGACGAGAGCGAGGTGGGCGCGGAGACCGTTCGCCATATCGATGGCGCGCGCCAGTTCGTCCTCGCTGAGGAAAGGGCTGAGGTGAATGTCGCTGAGTTGCACCAGCCGCAGACCTTGCAGATCCTTGGGAAGGTTCGGAATCGGGATATCGATCTCGCGCACGCGAATGTTATCGCGCTGCACTACTCCGAAACCGATTGCAGCGAAGGGAGCGGCGACAAAAGCGCCGCCGGTGGCGCGCAGGAATCCGCGGCGTTCCGAGCGGAACCGAGGCACGCTGCGCCAGCACAGTAGGACGAGGTAGGCTCCGACTGAGGCGATGCCCCAGGCGAACGCGCCGCCACGCACCCAATAGACCGTCCACGAGTGAGGCATTCGCATGTAAGCGAACGGAAAACTCGAGACGAAACCGAACAGCAACCAGACGATGAGCAGGGCCGAACCGAGGTTCGTCGCACGGCGCACCCACTGCGAGCGCCGCGCCGCCGCCGATTGAAGCAACCACGAGCGGAACTGGAGTTGAATCCAGACGACCAGCAGCAGCACGCCGGCTTCAGGCAGATACGGCCAGATACGGCGTAGCGTCCCCATCGGTTAACTTTCATTGTAACTGTAGGGTTGGGGTGGCACAGGCCTCCCGGCCTGTGCGGGTGGCTTTAACCCCTGGTATGCCGCAGACAGGGGCTAAAGCCCGTGGCTCGGCAAGGGCTTGCGGCACGGCTGAAGCCGTGCCCTGATACAAGGCCCAAGCCACGGACTTCTACTTGCCTGAAGCCGTGCCCCATTTTCATCCTTGCGGCTGAGGACAGCTTCCTTCACAACGCGACTGATACGAGTCAGCGACGCATAGTACGCGTCATCGCGAGGCAAAGTATGGCTCCGCGCTCTCCAGGATGGCCTTGCGCCGGATCCAATTCGAGCTCCGCTCGATCGCGCGTTGCGAGACGAGATCTACCTTGCGTCCGACGACGCCGGTGAGTTCTTCCTCCATCGCGACGTGGTCCATCAGGCTCCAGTCGGCATCGGGGGCGAACCTTACCAACAGTTCCAGATCGCTGTCCGGGCGGAAGTCTTCGCGCAGCGCAGATCCGAAGACGCGCAGTTCGGCGATCTTCCACCGGCGGCAGAATTCGTCGAGCCGCTCTCTCGGGATGGAAATCTCCTCTCGCATTGCTTTGGCCCTAACAGCAGGATACCAGGAGGACGTGTTCGCTAATTCACAGAAATGTCGCGCTCCGGCCAGGGCACGTTCGATACAATCGAACCATGTCGCTTGTTGTAGTGGGTTCGGTTGCCTATGACGGCGTGGAGACGCCGTATGGGCGCGTGGAGCGAATGCTCGGCGGCGCGTGTACGTATATATCTTTGGCCGCGAGTTACTTCACGAAGACGGCTGTCGTTGCGGTGGTAGGCGACGATTTCTGCGAGTCGGACGAGCAGTTGCTGGCGGGACGGAACATCGATCTCGCCGGACTCGAACGCGTCCCCGGGAAAACGTTTTTCTGGTCGGGTGTCTACTCGAAGGACATGAACGAGCGCACCACTCTGCGCACCGACCTCAACGTGTTCGCCGATTTCGATCCGAAGCTGCCGGAGCATTACCGCACACATCCGTACCTGTTCCTGGGCAACATACAGCCCAGCCTGCAGCGCAGCGTGCGCGCCCAGATGGACGGCGTTCGCCTGGTGGGCGGCGACACGATGAATTACTGGATCAGCGAGAGCCGCCAGGAACTTCTTGCCGCGGTGAAAGAGTGGGACTTCCTACTCATCAACGACGGCGAAGCGCGGCAGCTTTCGGGCCACTACAATCTGCGGCGGGCGGCCGAGGCGATTCTCGACATGGGACCGCATACGCTGATCGTAAAGCGCGGCGAATACGGCGCGATTCTGTTCCGGCGGGACTGGCACTTCGTGTGCCCCGGTTACCTGCTCGACAACGTGTTCGACCCGACGGGCGCGGGCGATTCGTTCGCAGGCGGCTTGTTCGGCTACCTCGCGGGATGCGGCGTGGATCCGCGGGATGAGAATGCCGACTGCCGCGAACTGCGGCGCGCGGTAATCTACGGTTCGGTGATGGGCAGCTTCTGCTGCGAGCAATTCGGTGTGGAACGGTTTCGGACGCTGACGCGCGCGGAGATCGATGGGCGGTACGAGGAGTTCAAGAACTTCACCTGCTTCTAAGCAGACGCTTGCCGCCGCCGGGATTGTCGCGGTGCTGGCCACGCTGAGCGCGGCGGCGATCGCGTTTTTCTACTCGCGCGGCGAGTTGTTGTGCTACGGCGATGCGACGGCGCACGTCAACATCGCCCGGCGGATCGTGGATTCCCGCACTCCGGGATGGGACCAGATCGGCACGGTTTGGCTGCCACTGCCGCACCTGCTGATGCTTCCGTTCGTCCGCAGCGAATGGATGTGGCGAACGGGGTTGGCAGGCGCGATTCCCTCCGGGATCTGCTACGTGCTCGGCGGGCTGTTTATATTCCTGGCGGCCCGGCGCGTTTTTTCGAGCGGGGCGGCGGCCACGGCGGCGTGTCTGCTGGTCGCGCTGAACCCGAACTTTCTGTACCTTCAATCCGCGCCCATGACCGAGGCGCTGTTGCTGGCGTCGCTCGCGGCGGTGCTGTATTTCACGGTGCGGTTCCGCGAGGACCAGTCGATCTGGCTGGCGGCGGCGGCGGGAGTGGCGGCGCTGGCGGCATCCATGACCCGGTACGAAGGGTGGTTTCTGCTCCCGTTCATCGCGCTGTATTTCCTGCTGGCCTCGAAGCGGAGGAGATTGCTGGCGCCGCTCGTCTTCAGTGCGATTGCCGGCCTGGGGCCGCTGTGGTGGCTGGCACACAATTGGTGGTACTTCGGCAACGTGCTCGAGTTTTACAACGGCCCGTACTCGGCTAAGGGGATCAACCAGCGCGCGGTGGATGCCGGGATGGCGCGGTATCCGGGCGATCACGAGTGGGGCAAGGCGTGGTTCTACTTTCGCTCGGCGGTCGAGGTATTCGCGGGCCGCGTGCTGGTGTGGATTGCGGCGGCGGGCATCCTGGCTGCCGCGGCGCGGCGTGTAGTGTGGCCGCTGGTGCTGCTGGCGCTGCCGCCGGTGTTCTACGTCATCAGCATGTATTCTTCGGGGACGCCGATTTTCCTGCCGCACCTGTGGCCGAACAGTTACTACAACACGCGGTATGCGATGGCGGCGCTGCCGCTGCTGGCGATGGCCGGCGCGGGCCTGGTGGCTTTGATGCCGGCGCGGTTCCGCGGTTTGGCGGCGGCCCTGGTCGTGCTGGGAGCTAGTGCAACGTGGGTGATCGCGCCGCGGCCGGAGGCATGGATCTGCTGGAAGGAAAGCCAGGTAAATTCTGAAGGCCGGCGCGCGTGGACATATGAGGCGGCGGAATTCTTGATCGCCCAACGGCAGCCCGGCGACACCTTCCTGACGTCTTTCGGGGACCTGACCGGTATTTTTCAACGGGCGCGCGTTCCGCTGCGCGATACGCTGCACGAGGGCAACCAGCCGCAATGGATGGGGGCGGTGGCCCGCCCCGACCTGTTCCTGAACGAAACCTGGGCGGTGGCGCAATCGGGCGACGCGGTATCAACCGCGATCGCCCGGGCCAGGAAAAGCGGCCCGCGATATGATTGTGTCAAGACCATCGCTGTGAAAGGAGCGCCGGTGGTTGAGATCTACCGGCGGGTCCGATGAAAATCCCTTTTACGAAAGCGCACGGCGCGAAAAACGATTTTCTGCTCACTTGGACGGACGAAGCGCCGCGGGAGGACCTGCCAAGAGCGGCGGTGGCGATCTGCGACCGGCACACCGGCGCCGGCGCCGACGGCTGGCTGCTGGTCGAGCGGGCGCCGCACGGCGTGACCGAGTACCACGCCTCGATTCGGCTGTTCAATGCGGACGGCAGCGAACCGGAAATTTCGGGAAACGGCACGCGGTGCGCCGCGGCGTTCCTTATCGAACGGGGCGTGGTGCAGGGCGGCGAGGTGCGCATCGCCACGGGCGCCGGCGTGAAGCACCTTCGGTTGGTTGAACGCCGCGGCCTGGCGTATTCCTTCGAGATGCGCATGGGACTGCCGAAAGTCGAGGACGGCCAGTTGCGATTCATGCTGCCGATGGCGTCGGGGCCGCGCGAAGTCACCGCGCTCAACGTGGGCAATCCGCAATGCGTGATGTTTGTGGCCAGCCTGGAGCTCGACTGGAGAGCGCTCGGGGCGGAAATCGAGGCGCATCCGTTCTTCCCCAACCGCACGAACGTCTCCTTCGTTAGGCCGGTGGACGAGCACACGATCGACGTACGGTTTTATGAGCGCGGCGTGGGCGAAACGATGAGCTCGGGTACGGGATCGACCGGCGCCGCGGCGGCGGCGATTCTGCGCGAAGTTGCGGAGAGCCCTGTGCGCGTTCTCACCCCGGCCGGACCGATTGATCTTCGCTGGGACGACGATATCTATCTGACCGGACCCGCCGAAATTGTTGCCGGCGGCGAATTCTACTTCTGACTACGGAGCGGACATGGAAAGCCTCGGGATCGAATCTAAAACGCGCGTGCAACAACTGGAGGAGAAGATACGGAGCCGGACGGCGAGAGTCGGCATCGTAGGTCTGGGCTACGTGGGCCTGCCGCTGGGGGTGGAATTTGCCAAGGCGGGATTCGCGGTTACGGGCATCGACATCGGCGAGAAGAAAGTCGCCGCGGTCAACGCGGGCGATTCCTACGTGCTCGACGTGCCTGCGGCGGTGCTCGGACCGCTCGTGAACGAACGGCGGCTCTCCGCAACCACCGATTTCGCGGCTGTTTCGGAACTGGACACGATCAACATTTGCGTTCCGACGCCGCTCAGAAAGACCAAAGACCCGGATATGAGTTACATCGATGCGGCCTGCCGTGAGATCGCGCGATATATTCATCCGGGCATGCTGATCATCCTGGAATCGACGACGTATCCGGGTACGACGGACGAGTTCGTTCTGCCGATGCTGGAGAAGTCGGGCCTGAAGGTGGGGCGCGATTTCTTCCTCTGCTTTTCGCCGGAGCGAGTGGACCCGGGCAACCCCAACTACCAGACCGTGAACATCCCCAAGGTTGTGGGCGGGATCACGCCCGAGTGTACGCGCCTGGGGTCGTTGTTCTATGCGCAGGCGCTCGAGAAAGTGGTGCCGGTCGGCTCGACGAAAGTGGCCGAGATGGTGAAGCTGCTCGAAAACACTTTCCGCATGATCAATATCGGCCTGGTGAACGAGATGGCGCTGATGTGCGACCGCATGGATATCAACGTGTGGGAAGTGATCGATGCGGCCGCGACGAAGCCGTTCGGCTTCATGCCGTTCTATCCCGGGCCGGGGTTGGGTGGACACTGCATCCCGATCGACCCGTTCTATCTCTCGTGGAAGACCCGGCAGGCGGGCTTCGAGGCGCGCTTCATCGAACTGGCCGGCTACATCAACGGCGGGATGCCGCATTTCGTGGTGGACAAAGTGCAGAACGCGCTGAACGAGCACGCCAAGGCGCTGCGCGGTTCCCGCGTGCACATCATGGGCGTGGCCTACAAGAAGAACATCGACGACCTGAGGGAATCGCCGGCGCTCGACATCATGCACCTGCTGAAGAAGCGGGGCGCGCTGGTGAGCTACAGCGACCCGTTCATCGCCAAGGTCGCGGCGGACGGGTTGGACCTCTGTGCGTTGGAACCCGGCAAAGCGGCTGCCGAGGCGGATTGCGTGGTGATCGTCACGGACCACTCGGATTTCGACTACGCGGCGGTGGTGAAGCAGGCTCGTCTGATTGTGGATACGCGGAATGCCCTCAAGGGGCACACGTCGGAAAAGATCGTGCGGCTGTAATGCCATCACGGGACCGAGTGCGGGCTGACCTGCACGGTTGCCGACCGTTCGTGGGAAAGCCGGACTTCCTGGCCCGCGCGTGTTCCAGTGGTCGAAATCGTCAACAGCAAGCGCGGCATCACCCCGGACACGTCGCCGAGGCTGTTCCGGCGCTTTGGCTTTTCGCCGAAATACTGGTGGAACCTTCGAACCCATTACGACCTCGAGTTGGCGCGGCGATGGTCGCTGACGAAGGTCGAGCACGAAATCGAGCCGAGACCACAGAGAGCGGCGTAGGCAAGCAGCGCTCGCCCGGCAAGGCAACACCGCGCCGGGTTCCGGCAGGCCGCTCGCTCCGACCGGGCACCCTCAGTTCGACCCGCTTCTGTTGTCGCGGGAGGGAGTCGCGCTTCGCAGCCAGACCTGGCCCAATTGTATGCGCGATTTCATCTCAGGCGCCATCCCGATCCCGTTTGACCTCAGCGCCAGTTCTTAAGGAATCCTTCTGCGCTCCATTCGCCTGGCTGCGCACACGATCAATGTAGACGTCCGCTACCTGGGACAGCGTGATAAGCGTGATGAGGAACTGAAAAAGACCATAAGCGCACAAAAACGCAGTCGCTCCTACCAGGAGCCTGCGCGGCGCAGGAGATCCGAAACTTAATATTTGATGTTCACCGCCCGATAGTATCAGTCCCAGAACCGAGGCAACGATCGTCATCCAGTGGACAACGGCAGTCCAAGAGAACACGAATATCAGGTCAGAGTATGCTCCTTTGCTGCCCTCTGGGAGCTTGCCCTCCGCTTTCCGCTTTTCGTCCAGTTTCGCTATGTCGAGAGCAAAGTCGCGATCCAACGTGAGCGCCATGGTCAAGCCTGCAATGCAAAACCCGAACGCGATCGCAGCATAGGTCAGAGCGATCGTCACAGCTTCGACCATCGTCGAACCAGAGCCGAACACGGCCTCGCCCTTCCAACCCACAACCGCTCCGATCAGAAGCGCGACCCAGATGTGGATGCCTGTAGCGATCACGGTCCATCGGGGCGCCACCTCGTCACGGCAATATTGGCCGGCAGCCTTGAACATTACGCCTCCGGATCTGGCTGGAGTTCCTTCCGTGCCTCAGCTCTCGCATCTAGGAGATCTGCCATCCTGCCGTTAATATCACCATCTTGCACGTGCCCGTTGAGGTCCAACTTAATCGGAACCCGCCGATGCTCCTGGTGGTTCGATAGCGTAATAGTCGTGTCAGATTTTTCCCCAACGCGAATGCCCACCAGGCGTACCGTACGAAATGGAGAGATCGCCTGGGTCGCAAGCCGTTTGATAATACGGACCAGGCCACGGTCCTTAGATAGCGATCCCCTTGGCTTTGCCTTCATCCCTAAATCAGCAGTGCCCGCTTCCGACTCGTCCGCCAGATTCATGAGCGCGTTCCGGTGGTCCGTCCAGCTCGGGTTCGGCTTGGCGAGCTCGACTCTGGCTTCTTTAATGCGCGCGAAGCGCTCGATGGCGACGACGAACTCCGAGTCCGCTACGGGATTTAGCCGTATACTGAGCGTCGAATACCCAGGCAGCTTTCTTGCTACCGATTCCAGGATGTCAGCAATCATTGAAGCTCTCGGGCCCCGTTGGTTGAACTCGACGACACCGTCCCGAGTTTCAAGGTCGATAACGGCATGGGTCTTTTCTGCAACGAACTCTCCTGGACGTAATTCTTCGGTTCATTCCTCAGAATTCTTCAAATTGAAGATCAGAGAGCGGGTTCCCTCTGTGCCCTCAACTGCTGCGATAAAGGCTCGGTGGTTCGATATAACCAGTGTCGGGACCGCAAAGATGCGGTCCCCAGCTTTCAGACTCCTATCGACGGATGGGACGGAGGCAAGAAGCGAAAATAGCGCCTCATAATCGACCGGCTTGTCATCATTAAGGGCATGAAGCGAAAAGACCTCCAACTTCTTGACTTTGGTGTTTGGCATGAGACTCTCTTATGTCAGCACTGGAATGGCACCGTGAAGCAGCCAAGTCTATCACTTCCGCAAGCTCACAGGAGAGTTCAGCGATCACCGCGCGACGGTGATGTCCGAGACCTGGGAACACCCTTGCAGCGCCCCGGCGATTGCACCGAGCACCGTGGCTGCCCCGTAGCGCTGCTTGGTTGCGAGGTGGCCGATCACGGCCTGCAGCAGTCCGGAAACAAGGTGCGCGGTCTGCATCGGGAGCAGTAAGCTGTATCTCAAACAAGTCCGCAGTGATCGCCGTACCGGGTTTGTTATGCACGAGGAATACACGCGCGTTTGCGATGGCTGATTGGTGGAGTTGTCGACCTTCGACCGTTGTCAGTTGGTCGGGCCGCCCGGAGAAAAGAAGAGCAAAGGCAAACAGAAGGGGCGCCATGGCGCCCCAATCTTATCACCGGCTTGAGTTACCTGGAAGTAACCAGATACCCACCTTCGGTCGCGTCCACGAAAATCGAGTAACCGCTCAGCGCGACCGACTCGCCCCAGATAACCCGCCACGCCGGGTTCGGGAACCGGCTGGTCTGTTCCAGAAGGAACTTGATCGGCATATTCGGGTTCTTCTTGGCGTATTCCTCGCCTTTTTTGATCGCGATGTCATACGCCGCGACGGAATCCACCTTGAAGGCCTGGACCAGGAAAGGCTTGGCCTGCCCGCCACCCGTCCAGTTGTCGTCCGAGTTGCCGAAAACGCCCTTCCGCAGGTTGGACGCGGGCAGATCCACGACGGAGTAGGTGAGGCGGCGCGCCTTTCGCGCCCGCTCGCTCACGAACGTGCACTCCCACGCTCCGGCCTTTCCGGCCTCGCTCTTGACTTCCTTGATGTCCAGGCTGGCCATGCGGACCGGCTTGGCATCGGGAGACCAGGAGCGGGCCTGGATGTACATCTGCTGGAAGGCGGACTGGGCCGATACGGCCTCCGCCGGCTTCTCGGGCTCCTTCGGCTCGGCGGCAACGGGCTTCTTCTCCTCGGAACAGCCGGCCAGCGCCAGCAGCATCGGTACGCAAGCGATCATCCAAAAATGTCTTTTCATATCCGTTTACCCTGTGAAGCCATATTCTAACCGAAGCGCGGCCCCGGCAATGCGCCTGGTGTAGCGGTCTGGCCGCGGGGGACACGCGACATTTCTGTGAAGCCCGATAGCCCTGATCCCGAGCCGCGCGCGTCAGCAAGCGGTCTTCATCGCTAGTGGCGGCCTGCAGGACCATGGGTAATCCGTTGAAAGTCACCGTTACCCAGGAGGACCGGCCACGGGCCAGGCATGCGTGGCCCCTACGAAAGACCACGTGTTCTTGTAGGGGCCGGGCATGCCCGGCCCCTGGAGTTTCTACATTCCTGACGTACGCTGACCCTGGCCCTGCTCAAGATTTTTTTGTGGCAGCGTTTTTTCTGTTGACATTTTCCGGCAAGTATGTTTCAGTAGTATTGATGAAAC
>JAEZIJ010000254.1 GCA_023436715.1 Acidobacteriota bacterium | reverse complement strand
GGCGGCGCAGGGCTCCGCTACGACGGAAGCCCCAAGAACAGAAAAGCAAGGAACTGGAAAAGGGACAGTTCTAACGAGTTAAGAATGGGGACATTTCTAACGAGGCTTGAC
Organism: Acidobacteriota bacterium; assembly: GCA_023436715.1. GTDB lineage: Bacteria > Acidobacteriota > Terriglobia > Bryobacterales > Bryobacteraceae > Fen-330. The sequence continues at coordinate 28,554 of JAEZIJ010000254.1, read as the reverse complement.
ATCCAACTTTTTTTCCATTGCCAGCTACACAGGTTGTGGTATAAGGTTAGGAAGCAATTTGGCGCTGCTGCTATTCGCCTGATTGGAAACAGAGGGACCGCGGCGGAAAAGCGCGGTCTTTTTTTGGCCAGCGCCTGGTGGGAGACAGGGCAGTAAAGACGTTGTTCGAGCCGCTTCGCGACGCGGTCTTCAGGCCGCGCGTGCGAAGTGCAGTTTTCTCCGGCGGCGAATAGCTAGCGCGAGAAGTGCAAGAAAAGGATTTGAGGAATGAAGGAAAAAGGTACTGTAAAGTGGTTTAATGCGGCCAAAGGTTATGGCTTCATTCAAAGAGAAAACGGCGAGGACGTGTTCGTTCACTTCTCCGCTATCCAATCATCCGGATATCGCACGCTGGATGAAGGCGCCGCCGTCGAGTTCGCTGTGAAGAAGGGGCCCAAAGGCCTTCAGGCCGAGGACGTTAAAATCGTCTAGGCGCCCTTTCCCGTTCACTGATCCGTAACACCAGCAAGGCGTAAACGGGTTCCACCGTTTGCGCCTTTTTTGTGCCGCGAGGCAAGGAAGCCGTGAAAGAATCCGGGGACACGCCGTATCCAGCGCGGAGTGTCCCCGGATTCTTTTGCTCAGATCAGCGTTCGCCAGTCGGGATGGAAACTCCCGGCGCAGCGCTGCCGCCAGAACTCGAGCGCCTGGGCGCAGAACGCGGTCGAAACCGGGTTGATATAGGGGAGGTACTGGCCCGCTTTCTGCCCGAAGTAGTATCCTCCGCCGGTGCGGCGATCGGATTCGCAGCATTGGAATTTGGCGATTGCGGCGGCTTCGCCCTCCGCGGCGCCCCAGTCCAGCGGCACGACGCCGAGCGCATCGGCGAAAATACGCACACGCAGCAATTGGGCGTAGACGTCCGAGCGCTCGAAAACAGGGGCGACGCCGGCCAGCAACGCGGCAGTGCGTGCGATGCCTTCCCGAAGCGCGGCGGCGCAGGCCCGTTCAGTGGCGCGCGGAAGCAAGCCCTCCAGGAAGTAGGAGTAGGCGTGCAGCCTGTCCATGGTGCGGGCGCCCTCACCTTCTCCGGACGGGAACGCGTCGTGGCCGCGCAAAGCGCGCCGAAGCTCCTGATCGTATAGGGCGCGGAAATCCGCCCGGCCGGTCTCCTCCGCCAGTTCACACCAGGCGAGGGCAGCTTTCAGCTGATAGCACCCCGGCGAACGGGACCAGCGCGGATCACGCGTGACCGGCCTTTTTGAAGGCAATTCAAGGACGGGGTGGAATTCCGAGCCGGCGGCGAAATCGCGAGCCATCGACTCGGCACAGCGCTGGGCAGCATCCAGAAACTCCACGTCATGGGAGTTTCGCCACAGGGCGAGCAGAGCGCGCACAATAATGCCTGTATCGAAAAAGTAGGCCAGCGGTTCGGGCGCGTGCCCATTGCTCGAGTACTCGAACGGCATGGCGCGAAGCGCACTGTTCCAGGCGTCGCGCGCCAGGAACACTCCGGCGCGCAGAGCGGCCTCGAGACATTCGGAGTCGCCTGTGACATTGTGCAGGAATACGAGCGCACTGGTTGCGTATCCCGTGATTTCAGTGGAAACCAGGGCGTTGCCGTCCAGATCGGGGCGGTAGTAACGGGCCACGCCGCCGAAGGCTTCCTGGATGCCTGATCGCAGGAACCACTCGCCGGCAGCACGGAGACGGGGGTTGAGAATTGCAGCGCTGTTCGACACGGTCAATTTGAGGTGAACGCTCAATCGTAAATGACAACGGTGGCGATCGTCAACCGATCTGAAACACCGCGTAGCTTGCGCTAGGGTTTCGCCGGGGAGATTCTCGATTCGTATTCCGCGAGCCGGGCCTTAATGGCTTGGGCGAGGCGGCCGTCGTTGCGCCGAGTAGCGGCGGCGAGAGCGCGGCGCGCGGCGCCCGCGGCATCCGGATAGCGGCCGGCCTGGGCGTAGATCTGGCTCAGGAGGTCGAGAATCATGGGTTCCTGCCCGCCTGAGAGCTTGGCGGCCTGCTCGATATGAGGGATGGATTCTTCCAGCCTGCCGGTCGTGGCAAGGGCGAGACCGAGATTGTTATGCCCGTCGGCGGAATCGGGCTTGTACTCGACGGCCTTGCGGAGATAAGGCAGGGCCTCTTCGATTCGACCGAGCCGGGCGAAGGCCGCTCCGAGATTGCTGTGGGCGCTGGCGTAGGCGGGCTTTAGGGCGAGCGCCTTTTCGAAGTGCGGGATCGCTTCGCCGATTCTCCTCATGCTCACCAGCACCTCACCGAGATTGTTGTGAGCTTCGGGATACTCGGGGCTGAGTTCCAGGGCCTTTTGGTATTCCGCCAGGGCCTCGTCCCGTTTGCCAGTTTCGGACAGCGCCACGCCCAGGTTGTTGTGGGCCAAGGCTTCGCCGGGGTTCAGTTCGATGGCTTTCTTCCACTCGGCAACGGCGGCCTCATGCTGCCCCTTCCCGGCAAGATCGGCGGCGGCGTCCGCCACGCGGTAATACTCGGTGACGGGGGCATCGATGGCGAGCAGGCCGTCCGGCGGAATGTTGACGAACTCGGGAATGTTCACGGCGCGGTTGGCGGCGGTGGCGTTTTCGATGAGGATGGCCGGGGAGTCGTTGCCCTGTTCGTCGATGTGGGTGAGGAACATTTGGGTGTAAGGCCCGCGGCTCTTGGAGGAGAATACCAGCCAGCGGCCGTTGGGGGAGAAGCTGTGCCAGGAGTTCATCAGCGGCGTATTGCACCGCATGAGGCGGGCCTGGCCGCCCGAGGCGGGGACGATGTAGAGGCGACCGTCCGGGCGCATCAGCAGACCGTTGCGCGCCTGCACGAAGACGAGCCAACGGCCGTCAGGGGAAATCTTGGGGAAGCTGTTGCTCATGCCGTTGGCGGAAGCTCCGGCGATGGGTTCGGGCCGGCCGCCTTTGCCACCGTTGAACGGGATGCGGTAGAGGTCGTAGCGGACCTGCGTTTCGCGCGGATCATTGGCGCGTTCGGCGATCGCGCCGCCGGGCGGGTAGGGATCCCTGGCTTCAGCGCGGGCGAGGACGATGTAATTGCCGTCAGGACTCCAGACGGCATTGGTGTGGACGTAGCGCGGATCATCGGCGCCGGGTAGAGGCTGGAGCACGCCCGCGGCGCGGTTGTACCAGGCGAGGATGCCGCGGGTGGGATAAAAGACCTGGAGGAACCGGTAATCCTTGAAGTTGGCGACGTAATAGTTGTAGGCGACCTCGGTGGGATTCTTGCGGCGCTGATATTCGGACTGTTCGGCGCCGGGGTCGTTGATCATGGTTACGACGTGACGACCGTCGGGCGAGACCTGGGACATGAAGCCGACCCGCAACTGGCCTCCGAGCTTGCCGCGGAAGGTGCTCCAGGCGATTACGTTTTCGTTGTTAATCGACATCCGCGGCTGGATGGGGGCGATAGCGTAGAGGCCCTTGTCGTTCTGTGGGCCGTCGACATCCATGCCGAGGGTTTTTCCGTCGCGCGAGAAGGAGTGGCAGTTGGCGCAGGTGTGGAGGCCCTGCATGAGCAGGCGGCTGCCGGTTTCCCCAACATTGCGCAGGCGCCAGGCGATGAGCGGCACGGCGGAGGCGGCAAGCGGCTTGATGACGCCCTTCTCGGTTTCCGACGGCATGAGCGGGACATCGCGGTAGAAGATGGGCGCGCCGACGGGGTCGGTCGAGGTACGGATGACAACCTCACCGCGCGACACGGGCTGGTCCGGCTTGCCCGGGGCGAACCCTGTGATGGTGACGGTGGCCGGGGCAGCGGTGGAGTGGCGTTTGATGGCGGCCCAGATGTCGGGGCCGGGCTTCCAGGTATGGGCGGCGGCCTGCTCGGGCGTGAGGGCGGGCGGACGGTTGGTGGGCGCGACGCAGCGCGGGTCGATCTCACCGATGCGCATGCGCTCTCCGCGGGCGGAGATGCGGATGGGGGCGGCGCCGGCGAAGGTGACATCGATGACCCAGGATGCGGCGGCGGGGGCGGGGTCGCGCCAGATGAAAGTGGGGGCGGGAAATTCAGGCGGGAAGACGGAGTCGGGCGCGGGGTAATCGATGGCGATGGACGCCCGCGGCGGGGCTGCCGTTGGGGTGGTGATGGCGATGAGCGCGCCCACGAAGAGCGCCGGTATGAATAGCCGGTACACGACAGGTTCCAAGTCTCGGGAGGTGAGACTCTTAATCTACGACCGTTGCATGTGCGAGGTCAACACCGATCGGAAACAACCCGAAGCGGTGGGCTATGGCCGCCGCTAAGCCGGAGGAGCCCGCCGCGGGCTCGTGTTCGCTGCATTGTTGATTTCGCTTTCGCTTTGAAGTATGAACATCGTAGGTGTATACGTGGATCCAGGGGAGCGCCTGCCTATGAGAACCCTCCGAGCATACGCGCTCGCGGCTTTGAGCGTCACGATAGCGGTGCTTCTGACGCTCGGCACCCCGGCGGATGAGCGGTCACCGTTTCTCTTTCTCGTCGTCGGCGTGATGATCAGCGCGGCCAGGGGGTTCTGGCCTGGGGTGTTCGCAACACTGCTCAGTTTGGTACTGGCACTATATTTCATCATCCCTCCCTCGGATGCGTTCAGCCTTTCCAGCCCGAGAGACGTAGTTCCATTGCTTCTGTTTGGTGCCGTGGGCATCGCGGTCACAGTGATAACCGACAGCCTGCGGCGCTCAAAGGAGGAGATCCGGGCGGCAGCAGCGATCATAGACTCGTCCGCGGACGTCATAATCCGAAAGGACCTGGAGAACAAGATCCTGAGCTGGAACAAAGCTGCTGAGCATACCTACGGGTACACGGCTCAAGAGGCGATCGGACACCATATGTCACTGATTATTCCGCCCGATCATCTGGAGGAACTGGGCGTCGTGACAGGGCGCATGCGGCGAGGGGGTTCGGTCCAGAACCTGGAAACAGTGCACGTCAGAAAGGACGGCATGCGCATCTATGTCGCTCTGACCGTGTCACCGGTCCAAGATCGGGAGGGGAGAATCGTTGGCACCTCCACGATAGCCCGTGACATCACCGGCCGGAAGCGGGCAGACGACGCGCTGCGGGAAAGCGAACAGCGTTTCCGGGCGATATTCGACCAGGCGGCGGTGGGTGTCGCCCAGGTGGGCCGGGATGAGCGGTTTGTGGCGGCTAATAACCGGCTATGCGAGATCCTCGGGTATACGCGTGATGAACTGCTCGGAAAGACAATTCGGGACCTTACGTATCCGGACGACGCCGATGCATCTGTCGCGCTGTCGCGCAGCCTGATGGCCGGCGAGGTTCAGCGCTACACGATGGAGAAACGGTATCGGCGCAAGGACGGCAGTGCCGTTTTGTGCACGTTGTTTGCTTCGCTGGTGCGCGACGAGAGCGGCCGGCCGAAGTATGCGATCGGCGTGATGGAAGATATCACGGAGCGTAAGCGGGCGGAACAGGAACTGGCCGAAGCCCACCGGCGGACGGCCGCTATCCTGGAAAGCATATCCGACGGTTTTAACTCCTTTGATCGCGAGTGGCGCTATACGTACGTCAACCCGGCGGGTGCAAGAATGCTCGGCATGAAGGCCGACGAACTACTGGGCAAGAGCCTCTGGGAAGTGTTTCCGAAAGTGGCGGACTCGCCCTTCGGCGCCGCCTACCGCCGGGCTATGGCTGAGAACGTGCCGGTCCAGGTCGAGGCGTTCTACCCCGAGCCACTTAACAGGTGGTACCAGGTCCGCTGCTATCCGTCGCCCGAGGGGTTATCGCTGTTCCTGACCGATACCACCGAGCACAGGCGCGCCGAGGAGCGTCTCCGCCAGGCGCACAAACTGGAGAGCCTCGGCCTGCTCGCGGGCGGCATTGCGCACGATTTCAACAATCTGCTGGTAGGGGTGATTGGAAATGCAAGCCTGGCTCAGCGGCTGCTGCCGGCCGGCCACGAGGCGGCCCAATGTCTTGAGGACATAGTGAAGAGCGGCGAGAAGGCGGCGCATCTGACCAGGCAGATGCTGGCTTATGCAGGCAAGGGCAGGTTTGTCGTTCAGCCTCTGAGTCTGTCACTGATCGCTGAAGATTTGTGCGGGCTTGTCCGGTCCTCCATTTCGAAGAGGATCTTTCTTCAGACCGATTTCGAAGCGGACCTGCCGGCGGTGGAAGCCGATCCAAGTCAGATCGAGCAGGTTGTGATGAACCTCCTCATCAACGCCGCCGAGGCGATCGGGGACAATAGCGGCCTTATCTCCGTTAAGACCGGCGTAAAGGATGTCGATGGCGGATACATAGAACGCGATCTGGAGGACGCCGAGATCGCGCCGGGCAGGTACGTGTTTCTCGACGTGCGGGACACCGGCTGCGGTATGGACGAGGCGACCAGAAGCAGGATTTTCGATCCCTTCTTCACAACGAAATTTACGGGCCGCGGGCTGGGCCTTGCCGCGGTCGCCGGCATCGTGCGGGGACACAAGGGCGCCATCAGGGTTTCCACGACGTCGGGCAAGGGCACTTCGTTCGAGGTCTTCTTCCCGGCATGCGATGGCGCAGCGGTTCCGGCGCCGGGGCGGCAAGAAGATGAGGATCTCGCGGGTTCGGAAACGATTTTAGTTGTCGATGATGAGGAGGCCGTCCGGCTGCTGGCGAAGAAGGGACTCGAACGGTACGGGTACGGCGTCCTGTTGGCGGAAAGCGGGCCGGCCGCCGTCGGGATCTGCAAGGCGGCGTCGAATAACATCTCGCTGATTGTTCTCGATCTGAGCATGCCCGGTATGGACGGACGGGAGGCGCTCCCGGAACTGCTGAAAGTCAAGCCGGACGTGCGAGTCGTCATTTCGAGCGGCTACGGCGAAGCCGAAACTCTGGGATTGTTTTCCGAAAGCCACATTTCCGGTTTCATTCAGAAGCCTTACACAATTCAGCAATTGGCAAGAAAGGTGAGGGCCACGCTGATGAGTGAGGCTTAGGCTCGGGCTGCTTGTTTGTCCGGATCGGCATTGTGCTTGGGTATAGCCATAGTAGACAGGGGCTAAAGCCCGGGCCTTCTCGTGGCGCTACGGCACGGCTAAAGCCGTGCCCTGATACAAAGCCGGTTGATTGGCGCATGCAGGGCTCCTATATGGCGTTGCGCCACGGCATTACAAAGTCGGTTGATCGGCGGGCGTATGCGTGGCTCCCATATGGCGCTGCGGCGCGGCTAAAAAGCCATATGCCCTGAACAAAGCCGGTTGAATGACGGGCGTATGCGTGGCTCCCATATGGCGCTGCGGCGCGGCTAAAAAGCCGTGCCCTGAACAAAGCCGGTTGATTGGCGGGCGCATGCGTGGCCCCTGCGGCGGGTTACACGTGCGTGGACCGTCGCCGGCGCGCCTCGACGAGCGAGAACTGCAGTTTGCGCTCGATGGCCTCGACGCGATCCAGGCGGACCTGCACCTGGTCGCCGATGGAGAATTCGCGGCGGCTGCGCTCGCCAACGATCTTGCGGGTATTCTCGTGGTAGGTGTAGCGTTCGCCGGGGAGAGTTTCGATCGGCACGAGACCTTCGACAAACAGATCCTCTAATTCCACGAAGAAGCCGAAGCGGGTAGTGCTGATGATGAGCGCCTTGAATTCCTCACCCAACCTTTCGGCCATGAACTTGACCTTTTTCCACTCGACGAGTTCGCGTTCGGCATCGGCGGCGCGGCGCTCGGATTGGGAACACTCCTCGGCGACGACGCGCGCCGATCCGGGGGTGAGGGCGGGCGCGGGACGGCTGGCCAGCGCGGACCGCAGCACGCGATGCACGATGAGGTCGGGATAGCGGCGGATGGGCGAGGTGAAATGGGTATAGGCTTCGGCCGCGAGCGCGAAGTGGCCGGCGTTTTCAGCGCTGTACCGCGCCTGCTTGAGCGAGCGCAGCATAAGATAGCTCAGGATGCGCTCCTCGGGCTTGCCTTCGATCTTCCCCACAAGCCGCTGGTAATTGCGCGAGGAAACAGCGAGGCTGGATTGCGCGAGCACGATGTCGCGGCGCACCTTTGTGCCGTCACGCCGGCGATCCACCACCGAATACTTTTTGACGGGGATCGCTCCGATGCCGAGCGAGTAGCCGAAATGCACCGCGAGTTCCTCGAACTCCATGACGCGCTTTGGATCGGGCGTCTCGTGAATGCGGAAGATTGAGGGAATCGCGAGCTGCTCGAGGTGGGCGGCGACGGCTTCGTTCGCCGCGAGCATGAATTCCTCGATGATGCGGTGCGCGATGTTCCGCGGCGCCCGGCGAACGCCCGCCATCTCGCCCCACTCGTCGAATTCGATGAGCGGCTCGGGGAGATCGAAATCGATGGAGCCGCGGCGGGTGCGCTTCCGGTTGAGAATCAGCGCGAGATCGCGCATGAGCTCGAAGCGTCCGGCCAGATGCGCATAGCGCTCCCGCAAGCCCGGGTCGCCTTCGAGCAGAAGATGAACATTCGTGTAAGTCATCCGCTCGATGCTTCGGATGACTCCGGTTGTGAACTCCTGGGAAACTATGTCGCCGCGGTGATCGAGTTCGAGCAGTACGGAGAGGACGAGGCGGTCCTGGCGCGGGTTGAGCGAGCAGATCCCGGTGGAGAGTTCGAGCGGCAGCATGGGAATTGCGCGGTCCGGGAAATAAACGCTGGTGCCGCGGAGGCGCGCTTCGGCGTCGATGGGCGTGTTCGGCGGGACGTAGTGGCTGACGTCGGCGATATGGACATGAAGCAGGAAGTTGCCGTTGGGGGCCTTATCCACCCAGACTGCGTCGTCGAAATCGCGCGCGGTTTCGCCGTCGATGGTGACGACGTCCATGCCGCGGAAATCGGTTCGGCCCTCGAGCTCTCCGGCGTTTATGGAGCCGGGAATGCTTTGCGCCTGCTCGATCACCTCGGGCGGGAAGCGGTGCGGCAGGTGGTGTTTGCGGATGACGATCTCGACATCTACGCCGAAATCGTCGGGATAGCCCAGGACTTCAGTGACGCGGCCCACGGCGTTCTGGCGCGCCTCGGGGAACTCGAGGAGTTCGACGTTGACGATCATGCCGTCGAGGCCGGCGGGGTCATTGATTTCGAGCGGGCGAGCGCCGATGCGGTCCGCGGTCCAGCCGTGGTCGGGCATTTCGAGGCCGGGCGGGATTTCGATCCACTGCTGGATGCGCTCGTCATGGGGAACGACGAAGTTGCCGTTTACGCGAACACGGAACTCGCCGACGACGGTGTGGTGCGCGCGCTGGAGGACGCGGACAATATCTCCCTCGGCGCGGCCATCGGAAGCGATACGGCCGACGCGCACGAGCACGCGGTCGCCGTGCATGGCCTTTTCGGCGGAAGCGGGCGGGATGAAGATGTCGCCGCGAATGGACTCATCGGGATGATCGGAGATGACGAAGCCGTAGCCCTCGCGGTGCATCTGAAGGCGGCCGGCTGCGAATTCGCGGCTGCGGCTGGTGACGACGTACTGCCCGCCGCGGAGTTCCACGAGGTCACCGCGCCCGGCAAGACGGGCGAGGGCGGATTCGAGTTGCTCGCGCGCCGCGCCGCGCACGCCGAGTTCGCGGACGAGTTGTTTGAAACTGGCGCGGGCATGGGGAGCGTGCGCGATGTGATCGAGAACCTCGGAATCGCTCTTGGGCGTCCCGACTTCGGAATCCATGATTCCAATTAAGCACAGTTGAGGGCCGGAAATACCGAGGTAGGTTCCCATGCAGTATGAAACACGTCTTAAGCTGGGGCTTCCAGCGAGCCTGTAAGTCGCTCATTGTAAGCTGGCGGGGCGCTTTGGGGCCAAGAAGTATTCAGCACGGCATTGTGGAACCCTGATTGCCGTTATCGACACGCGCTCCAAGGTGGCGCGCCGCTTTACTGCCCCCGCACCACGAGCAGCACCTGGATCAAGCTCATCTATGAGCGATAGAACTCGCCGCCAGGACCATCAGGACCTTGGCACACAGGTTATCGAGGGGGTGGTGACTCGTGGCATGGCATTTTCGGTCGTTCTGCCTCCTGTCTACAGCAGAGGTGTTGTCTGCAGCATACGACATGGGCGCCCACAGTGCGGGCGCCCACGCCCCAGATTAGAGAGGACTCGGCGGCGCAAAATGCGGCATTTGCGGCTGGGTGTAACCTCGTTCTTGCCGGGTACGTCAACTGCCTCAACCATGACCCTGAGAACCTGCGTTCTTTTGCCATTCTTAGCCTGCTTGGCCTTCGGAAATTCCGACCCGCCGCTGGATATCCTGTTTATGCTGGACGTCAGCCAAAACATGGCCGATCCCGCTGCTTTTGTCACAGCGGGAGCTCGTCTTGCGACATTTGAGCTTAGCCCGAACGACCGGGTCGCAGTGATGAGCTTTTCCTCAGGCGCCAAGCTCCAGGCTGGGTTCACCAGCGACGCGGGAGAAATCGGGAAGGCACTCACAAGGTCCACCCGCACGATCGTCCGCCGGTCAGGAAAGCGGTGCCTGTACGACGCCCTTACGCTTGCTCTTGAGCAATTCCCGGCCAAACTCGACCCGAGCCGGAGACGCGTAGTTGCCGTCATCACCAACGACGTGGATCAAGGCTCAACACGCGCGCCGGCGGATATCATCCGCGACGCAGGAGCAAAGGGCGTTGCGGTGTGGGGATTCCTAATGGCTAGCCCCTACCCTGATCGCTTCCAACAGAAGAACGGATATCCGGGAACTCGCTATCCAGACGTGCAGTTTGCCGCAAAACAGCTTCAGCCGCTCGCTAAAGAAACTGGGGGCAAGGTGGTTATACGCGACACGAACGGATATGTTCTGAGGTATGCAATCGCGGCCTGCAAGGGGGAGGAATGACGATAAGATCGAAATGGCTCCTCTTGTTCGTTCTCGGCTCTGGAGCTTTTGCTCAGGAGCAACCCCGATTCTCCGCAAACGCGCAGCTCGTGATGCTCGACGTTCAAGTCACCGAAAAGGGGACCGGCCGAGTCCTGGACCTTCTCAGCCCTAAAGACTTCGAGGTATACGACGAAGGCGTTCGGCGGGACGTGCGCGAGTTCCACTTCGAGACAGCGCCTGTCGACTTCGTGTTCTTGTTTTACGGCCGAAGCGGGTTAGGCACCTTAAGGGACCGGCAGGAATTCAACAGAGGACTCAATGCCGCGGCTGCGGAACTCCGCCCCGGCGATCGCGGTGCGGTCCTTCGCACCAATTCCGAATCGAAGATCGACCTCCAGATGAGCGACGATCTGGAGAAGGTCAGGCATGCGCTCGTGCTCGGCAACCCGAAGTACGGACGACCTGGGTACGACCACTTGTATGATGCTGTGAAGGCCGCAGCTACTCTGTTCCCCCGCCCGAAAGACCCTGCGAGGCGCCGCGCAATCGTGGCGATTACTGATGATGTAGAACGCGGTTCAAGGATCACACTTGACCCATTGATTACTGAACTGCTCGAATCTGATGCTACCCTCAACGAAGCAATTTGTGTCTTCGGCAAGCAGCCGTCGCGTGAGATTGGTGCGGGAGGCATCTGGGGAATTCCGCGGGTCAGTCGCGGGATAGGAGGACCGCGCACCACTGGCGCCTCGCTTCGCGATGCCGTCCAGGCGACAGGAGGCGAGGCTATTCCTGGCGATCTATTTCGAGAGAAGTTCCCGGAACTCATGCGGCGGATTCGCCTCCGGTACCTGCTCGGTTTCTACGCCGAGCCCGCGGCGCAGCGCGAATTCCACCGACTTGATGTTCGGCTCACGCCAGAAGCACAGAAACAGCACCCGAATGCGTTGGTCAGAGCGCGGCGCGGCTACTATTCCGTTCCAGGCGCAAGCGGGAATTCATGGGCAAGGGTGCCCTGATGGCAGGTGGATGGCTCGTTACCGGGTCGCGGCAAAGTGATGCGGGAAGGCGGGCGCCTCCCTGGCCGCAGTAGAAGGAAGGCGCCGCGGGGGATCAGGCCTGTGGCTTGGCAAGAGAGCGCGGCCTACGCCGCGAGCTCCCGGTAAATGTGTTCTCTGATAAGGTGCCGATACCGTCCCACGAAGGCAAGCGTGTCTCCAAGGCAACTCTCGAGCAGCACGCCGACCCCATAGTGGCCCGTCACGTCGGCCGCCGCGATCAGAGCCTCGTACTCAGCTATGCGGAAGTGGATCAGGTGGTTGGCCTTCATCAAAATGAACAGGTGCTTCGCCTCCGGGGACTGCATCTCAGCCAGTTCCCTGCGGAAGTCCTCAACAAAGACCTCGTTGATGCGTCCGGTGGGCTTCATGGGTTTTTCGCCGATAAGACTGAAGCACTGATCAAGCGAGGCAAGGTCTTTCTCTAACACGAAGACCCTGGCGTCCAAGGCCTCTTTTATCTCTCGCTTCTGGGCGGATTCGCTGAGCTCCTGAACGATTTTCGTCGTGCGCTCCGTGCCTTGACGCAAATCGCTCAGCATGCGCACGAAGAGCTCCTTTGGGTCCTTGATTGGCATGAAGATATCCTCCTTTGATGTCTGATTTCTGGTTTTTGCGTTTACTTACTGCAACCCGGCCTGATCTGAGGTGCTAACTCACTCAGAAAGGAGGGAACACTCGGTGGAAGTATGTCCGATTCCTGGGATGCTGTTGGATTGAGTTATCGTGCTCTTGCTCCGATGATACTGCGATGGAACCCCTCCCCTGATCGAATTGTAACGGACCTTACCTGGGAGTTCAATGTTCCCGTGGTGTCTTCATCCCGCCAGTCGCGGCGCCTTCATACCTGCGGGGCCACGTAGCGTACGAAGCTCAGTTCGGACAGCGGCTTCAGGTGCGCCACCGGAACACGGCCGATGACCATTTTGGCCGTCCTGGGCTGCAACAAAATTTCAAAACCCAACTGCTTCAGCTTTTCGATAGATGCGGGCGAAGTATCCGTCAGCCAGACCTGGATCGAGGCCTTGCCATCCCGGACGAATGTCACCGTCGCCGTTGCCGGCCGGCGGATCAGGGCCTCGACGGCGGGGTGCAGTTTCGAGGGGGGCCGGGTGGCAGCCGCGTCCCCGCGTACGATGCCGCCAATGACTCCGCCCATGCTCGCCGGCATCGGAGCGTTGACCGCGCGCATTGTCCTGGCCGGAGCGTAAGAGTTGGTGAGAACCAGCTCGCTCTTCTCCTTGCCGAACACTCCTTCGTAGCTGACACCTTCCGGCATCTCCACCGGCACCTCGACGCGGCGCGGCTGGCCTCCTTCGGTGACGGTCATTTCCTCGACAGCTACGAACGAGGTGAACTGCGTCATCAGGCGGTAGTCGAGGCCGAGTCGGGTGATGGCGTCGCGGATGTCAGTTCTGGTGGTTCCGGCCTGCATTCCGTTGTAGTCCCGGCCCATCAGGTCGTCGATGCGGGTGCGCGCCCACAGGGAGGCGAGCACGTCGTGCCGCGGCTCGCTAGCCGGCAGCGTGACGCGCAGTTCGCGCGTGAACTCACGCCCGGCGAGGCGGCCGCGCAGGCGCACCACTCCAGTGCCCGGCGTCGTGTAGCGGCCGTGGATGATGACGGGCTTCGCGCTGAACAGGTCGGGGATGCGTTTCGGGTATAGATCGGTGACGGCGAGGCCGCCCCAATCGATGCCGATATCGGTCAGCAACGGGCTGCGCACGCGCTCATGAAAGCGCCGTGCGGCGGCCGAGCCGTCATCTTTCAGCCCGACGTACTCCACTTCACCGCGCCCGTACTGCGCCATTTTGTCCAGCAGGAAACGGTTCACCGAATTGCCGATGCCGAAGGAGAACACGCGGGCGTTGGGGTGCTTCTGCACCTCGGAGATGATCTCCATGTCGTTGCCGACGTAACCGTCCGTCATGAAGCAGACGACGCGGATGTGGCCCTGCGCGTCCGAGGGATCGAGCGCGGCCCGGATGGCCTTCATCATTTCCGTGCCGCCGCTGCCGCGGGTTCCGGAGAGAAACGCCTGCGCGCTTGCGAGATTTTCGCGGGTGGCGGGGACGGGTTCCGGAAACAGGACGCGAGTATCGCCCGAGAAGGTGATGAGGTTGAAGGTGTCCTGCGGATTGAGACCGTCAAGCGCGAGCCTCATCGTCTCTTTTGCCTTCTCGATGGGGAAGCCCGACATGGAGCCCGAGGTATCGAGCACGAAAACGAGTTCCTTGGGGGTGACGTCCTGCGCGGCGACGCGTGCCGGCGGCTGAAGGATCAGGGTGAAGAAGCCGCCGCGCGCGGCGCGGTGGGCGAGAACGGCGTCGTTGATTTTGCGGCCTGCGACGTCATACTTCAGGACGAAATCCTTGTTCGGGAGAACGTCCTTGTCCTTGAGCCGGACGACGGCGGCGTGCAGGTTGGGCCGCTCGATAACGACTTCGTGCGTGGCGGATTGCAGGGTGTCGAGCGGCACACCGGCGTCGAGCGCTACTTCGAGCGAAATGTCATGGCCGGCACGGGTGCCGGGCTTCGCGACCGGAGGCGTGATGCGCGAGGCGTCAGGGACGCGATTCGTGTCCGGCGCCCATCCCCCGCCCTGCTTGCCGATGGGCTGGCCGGGGATGTAGCGCGGACCGACCACCATCGGGAATGAGAACTCGTATGAGCCGTCTTCGTACTTGAGAGTCTCTACGTAGCTGATGGTGATCTTGACCTGTTCGCCAGGCATGATGTTCGCCACCGAGTGCGTGAAGATGTTGGGCCGCTCCTGGTCGAGTAAGCCGGCGACGTGTCCGGCGGCGCGGGCGGCCTCGTAGATGGAGCGCGCTTCCTCGCGGCGCTTGATGGTGCCGCGGACGGTGCGGCTGCCCACAAGCATCGTCATGTCGTCGACGGCGGAGTTCCGCGGCAGCGGGAAGGTATAGACAGCTTCGATTTTGTCCTGGAAGGGATTCGTGAATTCCTGCGTGACGGTGACGCGGGCCAGGAAACCGGAGATCTCGGCCTTAACGCCGGTGTGCTTCAACGGGCATGCGGCCTGGGGCCGGCCCTGAGGATCGAGGCTGAGCAGAGAACCCTGAGTGACAGCCTGAGTAGCGGCGGCCGGGCTGATTCCAGGGCGAAGCCCGAAAAACAGCGCACCGGCAACCAGTGTGCATGTGGCGAGGTGTGGAAGAGTGCTCATCATTTCCTCCAGTTCATTCGGGAAATGCTCTCGCGGGCGCGATCCTTTCAGGATTTTTAATTTAGGGAGGAGTTAATTTCGGGGACGGGAGAGATCGATGGTGGTGACAACGCGGCCGCCGGGAAGCTTTCCCTTTTCAACGGATTCGCGGAGGGCCGTGTTGACCGAGGTTTTGGCGGCGGGCCAGGAAGGGGTGAGGACTACCGTGAATTTGCGTTCCGCAGGCGGAGGCGTGACCGTGTAGCGGGCGCCGGCAACGGCATTCGTGCTGAACAGGAGGTTGTTGCGGCGGTCGAAGACGGAGAGACTGCCAGGCCGATCGGACGTAACAATGAGGCGAACGGGTATGCCGGGAGCGACCGGAGCGCCAGGAGTGGCCTGAATGAACTGGCCCTCGGCGCTTTTCACCTCGACGTCGTAGCGAATCTGCGGGGCAGCCGCAGCGTCCTGACGGACGCTGGCGCCCAGAGTGCGAACGCGCGGAGGTTCAGGGCGGTTGGCGGCCTGGAACTGCACGGGGCCTGGCCCGGCAGTGACGGCGGATACGTCTTTGGATTGCTCGGCTGGCGCGGCGGGAGGCGGCTGGGGCGGCAGAGTTTCGGTAAGGGCTTTGTGCGGCGGCGATGGCGGTGGTGGGGGCACGGAGGCCTCGCGGGAGTCCGCGAGTGCCGGCGGCTGCTCCGGAACGGATGGCGCGGGCTGGGCGGGTATGATGCCGCCCACTACGCCTCCCGCAGCACCGGCGGGCGCGGGCGCTTCCTTCTTCTTCCGCTGGGCAGCGGCCGGCCGAGTCGGCGCGGCAGGCGCAGGGGGCACCGGAGCCTCGACCTTGTTCTGTTGCGCAAGCTGGATTTCGGGCTGCGCCGGGCGATTCGTTCGGATCACGAGCAGCGCGATGGCGGCGGTCGCGGCTAGGCTTCCGGCCAGAGCCCAGGCGTGCGGGCGCCGCGCCCATCCGGCAACCCTTTCCAGGAAACCGGGCGCGGGGCGAAGAGCCTGGTTGATCTGGCGGCGGCAGTGCGGATCTGCAAGGACCTCGCGGAGCGCCTCCTCTCCGGCCAGGGCGTCGAATAGAGCCTGGTCCGAGAGCGCGGCATCGAACAACGCCCGGCGCTCCTCCTCGGTGAGGGTGCCGGTTGCGTATCCGCCGAGCAGCTTTTCGATGTCGTCGCGCTTCATGTGCGCTTCTCCCAGCCGCCACCCATCCACTCCATGAGCTGCTTGCGGCAGCGGGAATCCCAGGTGTAGACGGTGTTGATTGAACTGACGCCCATCAGCGCCTGGATTTCCGGGAACGTTTTGCCCTGCAACTTGAGCCTGAACAGTTCCCTGCACCGCTCGCCCATGCGAGCGATACCGGCCACGAGGCGATCCGTGATTTCCTTGCGCGCCACCTGGGCTTCGGGAGTGGGATCCGGCGTGGCGAGCGGGATTTCGTCAGCCGCCACCTGCGTGTACTCTCCCCGGCGATGCGCTTTTCGGTGCAGGCTCATCATCTTGAAACGCAAGATGCGGAGGCAGAGCGGCAGGAGGTCGTGAAGCTGCTCGATATGGCTGTACTTCTCGTGGAGGAGGAGCAGCACCTCCTGCGCGAGATCCTCCGCGGCGTCCCTCGATATACGAGATGCCGCGAAGGCGATCATCCTTTCACGCAGGCAGGAGAGTATTTCCTCTCTTTCGAGGATGGCGCGCGCGACCGGAGGCCGGGAATCCATTGCCTTCGCTAATTCAGGATACTGCAAAGAGGGAAGTAGGGTAGAGGCAAAGCAGAGTTCAACGTAGGCCGAGAGCACGTAACAAATAGTCAACACGCTCGTAAGCATCCCGGGTCCGTATGGCGCGCTCGTCCTGGTCCTGAATGTTTTCGAAGTCGGCCACGAACTTCGGTCCGATGTGCTCCGGCGACGCGAACTTCCCGGCAATTTTTCTGAAACCCTCTTGCACCAATCCGTGGTCAAGGTGAGGCTTGATTTCCTGGACAAGCGCGTCGAGGCCGCAAGGATAGTTGGCGAGGGTGAAATAGATGTCCCACGCGTCCTTTTCTTTCAGCCGGTCGTGAAGCGCCATGCCCTTCATCACGAGGAACGCGACGACTGACGAAACTCTGATCCATTCCTGATCGCGTCCGCCCTCGGGCAACTCGCCCTGGATCTCGGTTTCGACGTAAAGATCAAACGCAAGATCGCAGCCGCGGGCTTTGCGAGCGCGTCCGTCATGCACCAGTTGCGTGCGGTGCCTGGGACCTGTGCCTTCGTATTCACCAGCCAGGAAGTCAACCTCAACTTTGATCGTGTCGCCGTTCACGATGACGGCGCGGTGGAAGATGAACGGCTGACGATCATCCTGCTCGTAGCCGCGCCGCAACAGGAGCGCTTGAATGGTCGCATATCCCGCCTCGCGGAGGTGGCGATGGTTCAGAGCCAAGTCCACGTCAATGCTGCCGACGTGCCGCATTGACGCCTCCGGCAGGATGAGATAGGGCACCCACCCGCCGACGACCACGATGTCATCCCGGTATGCGCCCAGGAGGTGTGCGAGTTCCAGCAGAACTGACCGTGCGGCCTCGACCTGATCCGCAGAGTAGTCGCGATAAGTTACCGCCATGCGGGCTTGATGACCTCCTCCAGCAGGGCCGACGCCGCTTCCTCTCCGCGCCCCCTGGTTTGCTTCAGGTCCAGATAGAGCTGGACGGGCGATACGACCGGCGCCCCTTCGATTTGCCGTGCGCCGTAGAAAACGCCTTCGTCATACGGCTCGACGAATGTAACGTTGGCGCCAGAGGGCACCGGCTTGAAACCCAATCGATCGGCCAATGCCGGGAGGTCACCGAGAACATAGGCTGTGACTCGCTGGTATCGAACTGCCGGAGCGAACCGCACTGCTCCGGAAAAACCGGTGAGGGCAAGCTGGGCTTTGATCCGTCCGCTCACGTCCGAGAGTCCGGCTTCGATCTGCGGTATCGGATTCAGCGAGTAGTACTCGCGAGCGGTGCTGCGCTCGATTCGGTAGTTCCCGGCCCACTCCGTAAGGACGGGCAGGACGGCATCATCCAACGAGCGAAGGCGAAAGCCGCCGGCTTCGGTCTCGATCCACTCTCGGTCGGACAGAAGCTTTTTGACGTTAGCCACCTGTCCCAGACTGACTCTGGCTTCGTCCGCGAGTTCCTGCGTGCGCCAACTCCGCTTTCCCGCGGTGAGAAGAACCCGCAGGACTCGCTCCGACTTCGGCGAGTACAGCGACCGGAGATCGCGTTTCTGCACGGCCGGATTCGGGAATGCCTCGCGACGGATATACACCTTATCGAACGCGAGCCGGCAGTTGCCCGCGAGATCGAAGTAGCCGACCTGGTATTGATCGCAAATGGCAGCGGCTGCGGGCGAGACGAATGGCGCTACAAAAACCGGGTAATCGCGCCTGTCGGACCTGGCATAATCCTGCAGCTCCAGACATGCTTCCCTCGCCACCCGTGGTTGCCCACTCGACTTCACTTGGCACACCAGGCGGTTGCGAACCGCTCGAAAACGAAGGGTCAGGATAAAATCAACGCGTGAGTCGCCAGGTGTTTCTTCACGCCGGAGCGAAGCCTGCGACAGGAAAGGGACATCCCGCAGCACCGCCTCCAACCGACCGGCGGCCTCACGTTCGAGTTCGCTTTCTTTCATTGGATTTGGCGTTTTCAACAGATGCTGAAACCAATTATTTCACTGAAAAATCATCAGGTCAATACGCGGCCTCCCGATCAAGCCGGCAGCCGAGAACGATGTGCCATGCGGATCGGGGCGCGGTGGAGCCGGCCTGGCGCGGTATGCTGGTAATTTCCATGGAACTCAAGGCGATTCGGCTGGAAGTGCCCGAGGGCGGGAACGTTATCGTCGGGCAGACTCACTTCATCAAGAGCGTCGAGGATCTTTACGAGGCGATGGTGAACACGGTGCCGCAGATGAAGTTCGGCATCGCGTTCAACGAAGCCTCGGGCGCGTGTCTTACCCGGGCCGAGGGGAATGATGAGGACCTGAAACAGCTTGCCATCCGGAACGCGGGGGCGATCGCGGCGGGGCACATCTTCGTGATCGCGCTGCGCGACGGCTACCCGATCAACGTGCTCGGGCGCATTAAGGACGTTCCGGAGGTGTGCTCGATCTTCTGCGCGACTGCGAATCCCGTGGAAGTGATCGTAGCGGAGACGGAGCAGGGGCGCGGCGTGCTCGGCGTCGTTGACGGCGTACCTCCCAAGGGCGTCGAGGGCGAGCAGGACGTTCAATGGCGGCACGATTTCCTGCGTAAAATCGGTTACAAGCGGTAACCAATCTGGGAGCATATCGATGTCAGATCAGAAAGCAGAACGTATCTTCGGATTCAACACTCGTGCGCTGCACGCGGGCTATCAGCCGGACCCGGCCACGGGGTCCATGGCGGTTCCGGTTTACCAGACAACGTCCTACGTATTCGAGGACAGCGACCACGCGGCGGCTTTGTTCGCGCTGGAGAAACCCGGCAACATTTACACGCGGATCATGAACCCGACCACCTCGGTGCTGGAGGAGCGGGTCGCGTCGCTCGAAAACGGCGCGGGCGCGCTGGCCGTGTCGAGCGGCCAGGCGGCGCAGTTCATCGCGCTCACGAGCCTGCTTTCCTGCGGCGACGAGATGGTAGCGTCGAGCACGCTCTACGGCGGCACGTACACGCAGTTCGACGTGAGCTTCCGCAAGCTCGGCATCAATGTGAACTTCGTCGAGCCGGACGATCCGGAGAACTACCGGAAGGCGATCACGCCGAAAACGAAGTGCCTGTACGGCGAGACGATCAGCAACCCGCGCGGCAACGTGCTGGACATCGAAGCCGTGGCCGCCATCGCACACGAGCATAAGATCCCGCTGGTGGTGGATAACACGTTTGCCACTCCGTACCTGTGCCGGCCGATCGATTTCGGCGCGGACATCGTCCTGCACTCGCTGACGAAATTCATGGGCGGGCACGGCACGAGCATCGGCGGCATCATCGTGGACAGCGGCAAGTTCCCATGGGCCGGCGGCAACTTCCCGCAGCTCACCGAACCTTCGCCCGCTTATCACGGGATGAAGTACGTCGAGACGTTCGGCAAGGTCGCGTATATTGTTCGGGCGCGCGTCGAGGGCCTACGGGACATGGGCACGTGCATCAGCCCGTTCAACTCGTTCCTGCTCCTGCAAGGGATCGAGACGCTCGGGATGCGGATGGACCGCCACGTGGCGAGTGCGCTGGCAGTGGCGAAGTTCCTGGAAGGCCACAAGCTGGTGAGCTGGGTGAAGCATCCATCGCTGCCCTCCAGCCCGTATTACAAGCTCGCGCAGAAATACGTGCCGAAGGGCGGCGGCGCGGTGTTCTCATTCGGCATCAAGGGCGGCTACGAGGCGGGGCGGAAGTTTATCAACGGCGTGAAGCTGTTTTCGCACCTGGCCAACGTCGGCGATGCGCGAAGCCTGGTGATCCACCCGGCATCCACCACGCACCAGCAATTGAAGGCCGAGGAGCAGGAGGCCGCCGGAGTCACACCGGATATGGTGCGCATCTCGATCGGCCTCGAAGACCTCGACGATATTCTGTGGGACCTCGACCAGGCGCTGGCGGGGTCGCAGAAGTAGGCGGCGCCCCTACACGGGGATGAACTTCACGCACACCGGCTTGCCGACCTCGAGCTGCTTGCCGGTGGGCGTGAGGCGGCCGGTCTTGCGGTCCACGCGGAACAGCACGATGTTATCGGTGTCCTGGTTCGCGGCCCACAGGTAGCCGCCCGTGGGATCCATGCGGAAATTGCGCGGGTTCTTCCCCTGAGTGGACGCATGCTCCACCAGCGCCAGCGTGCCATTCTTCGCGATGGCGAACACGGCGATGCTGTTGTGCCCGCGGTTGGAGCCGTAGAGGAATTTTCCGGCCGCATCCACCTGAACTTCAGCACAGGAGCTGTTGCCCGTGAAATCGGCGGGCAGGTTCGGGATAGTCTGGATTTCCGTGAGCGCTCCCTTGGCCGCGTCATATGAGAACGCAGTTACGGTGTTGAGCAGCTCATTGATCACGTAGCCGTATTTTCCGTTCGGGTGGAAGGCGAAGTGGCGCGGGCCGGAGCCTGGCTTCACCGCGGCGAACGGAGGATCGTTCGGAGTGAGCGTGCCCTTGGCGGCGTCGAACTTGTAGACAAGCAATTTGTCCAACCCGAGGTCGGCGGCGATGGCGAACCGGTTGTCGGGAGAAATGTTGACGGAATGCGCGTGCGGTCCGCGCTGGCGGCTGGGATTAACGCTCGAACCGGTATGCTGGACGAAGGCGCTCGCTTCAGAGAGCTTGCCGTCGGGAGCGATGGGGCAGACGGCGACGGAGCCGCCGCCGTAGTTGGCCGCGAGCACGGCCTTGCCGGCCTTATCCACCATGACCCAGCAGGGGCCCGGGCCGCCGGAAGAAACCTGGTTGATCGCGGTGAGCTTTCCCGTGGAGGCGTCGATTACGAAGCCGGCCACCGCTCCCGCCCTTTTGCCCTCGAAGTTGCTGATTTCCAGAGCGGCGTACAAATAGCGGTTGGTGGGATCAAGAGCGAGGAAGGTTGGGTTCGGCACTTCGGCGACGAGACCGAGCGGCTCGGTTTCGCCCGTGGCGGCATCGAAGCGGTAGGCGTAAATACCTTTGCTCTTCGGGCCGGTGTACGTTCCGACATAGGCGATGAACTTGCTTTTCGAGGATGGCTTTTGTGCGGCAGGAAGCGTCGGCGCCAGCAGCACCGCGGCGGATGAAGACAGGAAATTCCTACGGGTTCTCATGGAGACAATGAGAACGCAACCGGTGGTGAAAAAGCAAGGGGGCGCGGGCGAGGCGTGCCTCGCCCCTACGAGATTGTGTGGTTCTTTCCGTCGCCTTCCCAGCCGGGGCGGGCCGGAGCGGTTCGTACAACGCGCTGGGAGGTCTGGTCGAAGAGCATGGCCTGGCGGGCGCGGTAGGAATCGACGCCCAGGCGGATCGCGGTCATGATGCGGTAGCCGAGATCGCCGTCGAGGTTCGGGGCTTTGCGCGAGCGCATGCAGGCGAAGAAGTTGTCCGTGTGCAGGCGGTTGTCGTCCGGTTCCGAGCGCGGCACCTCGTAGGTTTTGGCTTCAGGCCGCGGCCTGGTTCGCCTATCGAACGTTCCCGGCATGGGATCTTCGGGCAGCAGGACCACGCCGTCCCGGTCGAAGGTCAGCGTTCCCTTGTGCCCGTAGATCGCCAGCGGAAGGTATCGGCCGCCAGCTTCGTTCGCCATCGAGCCGGAAAGCGCGACGTAGAAGTTCGGGTACTCGATCATCGTCGAGTAGGTATCCGGGACTTCGCGATCCTTCTGGACGTAGATGCCGCCGGCCGCGGTAACAGAGACGGGGAAGCCCGCGCCCATCATGAAGACGATCGGGCCGAGGGTGTGGTAGTAGAGGTCCGTCGCGATGCCTCCGGAGTAATCCCAGTATTTGCGCCAGCGGAAATAGCGCTCGGGGCTGAACGGGCGCTTGGGCGCGGAACCGAGCCAGCGATCCCAGTCGATGGTTTGCGGCGTGCCTTCCGCATCGACCCCCCAGTTCCACTCGCCAAGGAGCGAGTTCCGGCTGGAAGTGCCCTGCGCCCAGAGAAGCTCCCCGAGTTCCCCTGCCTCGATCAACTCTTTCGCCTTGTGAAAGCGCGGGTTCGAAAGCCCCTGCGACCCGATCTGAAGGATGCGGCCGTACTTTCGCGCGGTCTCCGAGAGTTGCCGGGCCTCATCGACGGTGTACGTCATCGGCTTCTGGAGGTAGACGTCCTTGCCCGCCGACATCGCATCCAGTGCCATCTGCGCGTGCCAGTGGTCGGGGGTGGCGATCACGACGGCATCGACATCGGAGCGCGCCAGGAGGTCGCGGTAGTCGTGGTGCACGTCTTTTTCAGCCAGATTGGCGGCCTTCCGCGCGGCCTCTTTCCGGCGTGTGTAGATATCGCAGACCGCGACGGACTGGATATCCCTGTTCTCCTCGCTCTGCTTTGCGAATGCGCGCACGTGCGTCATGCCCATGCCGCCGACGCCGATGTGGCCGACCTGAATGCGGTCGTTCGCTCCGAGAACGCGTGACGCGGAGCGAGCTTTGAGGGTCGGCTTGAGAGGCTTGGCAGCGGCAACGGTCGCGAGAGCGGCAACCGGAGCGCGGTTCAGGAAAGCTCGGCGAGTGGTGGAGTCCATCCCCGGCAGCATACAACGTGAGTCTGGCCAACGCAATAGCCGGAACTCAGGTAGTGGGTCGTCCAGATGTGATCGGCAATTCCCGCAGCCATCGCAGGTGTGGCCTCCAGGTCTGGTGCTTCCGTCCGAAGTTGTACCACATGAAGTGAAGTGCAACCGCCGCAGCGCGGTTCTCGACCTTCCTGGAGAACGCATTCGTTAACCGAGTGAAGCGCCGCCTGGACATGCGCATCGTGAGGTTCTGACGCTCCACAAAGCTCGTGCTGATTGTGCCACAACTTTTGCTCCCTAGCTAGCGTCTATACATTTGAGTACAATAAGCCGATACCATTAGAGAGGAGGAGCCATGGCTGAAACGACAGCGCGCCCAGTTGCGGATCTCATATTGAGCAGCGCTCACAAGCGTGGCATTGAGGTGACGAACCTCAAGCTGCAAAAACTCCTCTACTACTGTCAAGCATGGCACTTGGCAGTATTGGACAAGCCGCTCTTCCCGGAGCGGATTGAGGCTTGGATTCATGGCCCTGTCGTGCCGCCCGTGTTTGGGGACTTCAAGCACTACCGCTGGAATCCAATCGACTGGAATCCGCCAGACGTGACCATTGGAGTGGGTGATCCGAGATGGCCCATTTCGGAATGTGTAGAGGAAGTCATGCACGCCTACGGGGAGTTCAGCGGCCCACAACTTGAGGCAATGACGCATCAAGAAGATCCGTGGAAAGAGGCTCGCAAGGGCATCCCGAGCGACATTCCCTCTACGGCCGTCATCTCTCACGAAGCGATGATCCGCTTCTATAGACCGCGACTCGCGGGAGCCTCCAATTAGGGTATGGCGGGCGCGGTAGAAATTCGCGCCCGCGTCCGCATCCCCAAACCAGCCCACCCAACCATTGATCTATCCCCTGTCAGGTTTTCATTCAAGTACCTGGACTTGGCATCAGATTCGTTCGAGCGTTGCGAAAAGGACTTTCTGCGAAGCCTGCTTGAGGAATTCAAGCGCTTAAGCGCCTGCACAGTATCCGAGTTCTGCGAGTACGATAATGAGCGTCACAGTCACGCCATAGCGTTTCTTGATACTACGGAGCCAACCGGATTCCCCGGCCTTGACGAGCAGTTAGAGCCGGAGGTGTTCTGGCAGTTCGGTGTTGTTCGTAACCGTCCTTGGCGTGTTCATGGGTTCTTTATCGACTCCGTTTTCTACGTGGTCTGGCTCGACCCGGAACATCGCCTGGACGGTCAGCGCAACTGACGCTCCACCCTGTCAAACTGACCTACTACCGGAACTCAGAATGTGAAGCCGGAGCGAAGGATGCGTCCGTCCGGAGCGACGACGGCGGAGGCCACGAAGCGGGGATTTGCCGGGTCGCCGAAGCGCAGGTCCATGGCCTCCACGCGGATTCCGGGCTGCTCATCCTCGACCGCGGTGAACCGCCAGAGCGGGTACTGCGAAAAGCCGAGAAATGCCCGGAACGCCTCGGTCTGCATTGCCGCTTCCGCGGCGGCGGTTTCCTCGGGCCCGGGCTGGGCCTTGTAGAAAGTCCTGCCGGTGGCGGGATCGAATTCGCCGAGCACGTTCAGCCTATAGAGCGTGTACGCCGCGCGGGTCTCGACCAGGCCTACCCAGACGAATGGGCTCGCCGGCCCGGGAATTGCTGCGAGGCGCAGGGGCGCCTGCCCGTCGTAGAGTCGCGAGTCAAGGATATTGATGGCGCGCTCGTGCAGGAAGTAGCGCGCCCCGCAGTAGAGGGCGACGAAGCAGAGCGCGAATATCGCCAGGCCGCGGCCGCCGCTGGGGCGCCCGCCGATTTCCGAGCTGACGAGCTTGCTGAGGGCCGGCGCGAGCACGGCAAACAGCAGAATTGCCCAGATCCAGAGATCGACGATATACGCCAGGTCGAACCGCACCCACTCCCCTGAGAATGGCAGGAACCACCGCACACCGTACACGTTCAGGCTGTCGAGAATCGGATGCGTCGCCACGCCGATGAGGGAAACGGCATAGGCCCGCTTCCAATCAAGCCGCTTGCGCACGAACAGGCTAACCAGCAGCACAGGCAACAGGGCAAGAAACGGGATAGCGAAAAAGGAATGCGTGATGTGGCGGTGGTAGCGGAGAAACGCGGCCGAGCCGGCGGCCCAGGTCACGATATCGCAATCGGGTGCATTCGCCGCGAGCAGCAGAATGGGCGTGGCGTGCGCGCTCCATCGGTTCAGTCCCGTCCTGCTCACCGCCAGTCCGGTCAGGGTATGCGTGAGCGGGTCCATTGCTGCTAGGAGGCTTTCGGGTATTCCGGCGGAAGCAGCATCGTTACCGCCGCGGGGAGAATCTCGACGCTCGCCGGCAGACGCCCGGCATACTCACCATCCACTTGAACGTAGACGTGGGAATCCGCGGGGCCGGTAAAGCAGGCTCTCGTGCCGCGCAGGAAGCGCATTCCTTTAATATTGGATGTCCTCCCGGCCACCACCGCTCCGAGATATTTCGAGTAGCAGCGCAGGGTAGACCTGCCTTCAAAGAGGATGAATTCGAACTCGTCCCGAAGCAGCGTGACGTCGCGGGCGACTTCCAGATAGCCGGCATAATTGCGGACGCGGCTCGCGAGCGCGAACGAGCAGTGGAAGGACTCGCCGTTGACGCTGACCTCGAACTCGTCGAGCTTGCGCACGAGTTGCCTGAACGCTCCGCTCCAATACGCAATCTGGCCCATGCGCGATTTCAGGGGAAGGTTCAGGTTGTAAACGATGTGGGCATCGAAACCGACCCCGGCCATGAGAAGAAAGTAACGGTCGCGCGGCCCGGGCTCACAGCGGAGAAGGCCGGCGGCGACGCGCCGCGGCACCAATTCCTGAAGCTGCGCGGCGGCCTTCAGGGGTTTGGTCCCCAACCCGACTTCGCGCGCAAACACGTTCGCTGTTCCAGCCGGGATGACGGCGAGCGGAATGTCCGAGTGGATGACGCCGGGCAGCACTTCGTTGAGAGTGCCATCGCCGCCGAGGGCAACGATGAGATCCGCGCCGCTCTCAATGCTCTTCCTGGCGATTCGCCCGGCGGCATCGGGCGCGGGAGTAGGAACGGGGGTGACGCCGTGGCCGGCAGCCCGGAGCACGTCGAGCACACGACCGATGACTCTCGCTCGCCTGCCGCGTAACTGGCCGGCGCAAGGGTTGTAAACGACGTGGATGTTCTGATACGTACCGATAGCTTTCTATAATAAACATCGGATGGTTACCGACGCAAAGGCAGAGATCGAAGCGCTGCGCGAGACGCTCCGGCATCACGAACATCTGTATTACGTGCTCGACCAGCCGGAGATCACCGACGCCGAGTACGACCAGCTCATGAAAAAGCTGCGGGACCTGGAGGCGAAGCACCCGGAGCTGATCACGCCGGATTCCCCGACCCAGCGTGTGGGCGGCAAACCGCGCGAAGGCTTCGTGAAGGTGCGGCACAGCTCGCCGATGCTGAGCCTCGACAACGCGCTGAACGAGGGCGAGTTGCGCGACTTCGACCGGCGCGTGAGGCAGTTGCTCGGCAGCACTCCCTACCGGTACGTGACCGAACTGAAGATGGACGGCCTTTCTATGGCGGCCTTCTACAACGACGGCGTTTTTGCGCGTGCGATCACCCGGGGCGACGGAGTAGTGGGTGAGGACGTGACGGAAAACGCACGCACGATACGATCCATACCTCTGCGAATTTCGAACGGGCTGGCGGGTTTCGAAGTGCGCGGCGAAGTGATCATGAACCGCCATGCTTTCGAGCGGCTGAACGCGGAGCGCGACCAGTTAGGACTCTCCCGGTTCGCGAACCCGCGCAACGCGGCGGCCGGATCGATTCGCGTGCTCGAGCCGCAGATCACGGCGTCGCGGCGGCTTCAGTATTTCGTGTACTTCCTGCTGGTGAACGGCGAGCCGCTATTCGACAGCCATTGGGAATCGCTCGAAACGATGGCGAAGTTCGGCTTCAAGGTGAATCCGAAGCGGCGCGTCTGCGCGGATGTGGAGGAGGTGCTGGATTTCTGCCGCGAGTGGGAAAGCCGCCGCGAAGAACTGCCGTACGAGATCGACGGCGTGGTGGTGAAGATCGATTCCATTCCGCAACAGCGGCAGCTTGGCTGGACGGCAAAGGCGCCGCGCTGGGCTATCGCGTTCAAGTATGCGGCGCGGCAGGCCGAAACCGTCGTCGATGGCATCGAGGTTCAGGTGGGCCGGACAGGCGCGCTGACTCCGGTCGCGCGATTGAAGCCGGTGGAGGTCGGCGGGGTAACGGTATCGCGCGCGACGCTGCACAACGAGGACGAGATCGAGCGGCTGGAACTACAGATCGGCGATTCAGTGACTATCGAGCGCAGCGGCGACGTGATTCCGAAGGTGGTTCGGGTGAGCAGTCCCGGCTCGCCGCGGCATCCGTTCCGCATGCCCGGGCACTGCCCCGTCTGCGGCGGTAAGGTTGTGCGCGAGGAAGGCGAGGTTGCGAGCCGCTGCATCAATACGAACTGCCCGGCGCGCCTGAAGGAATCGATCCTGCACTTCGCGTCGCGAG
This sequence comes from Acidobacteriota bacterium, assembly GCA_023436715.1. GTDB lineage: Bacteria > Acidobacteriota > Terriglobia > Bryobacterales > Bryobacteraceae > Fen-330. Next base: position 795 of record JAEZIJ010000254.1, on the reverse strand, counting down.
GCGTGATGGATATCGACGGAATGGGCGACGCGCTGGTCGATCAACTCGTCGACCGCGGGCTGGTGAAGAGCGTGGTGGACATATACAGGCTTACGGCCGGGCAACTGGTCTCGCTCGAACGCATGGGCAAGAAGTCGGCCGAGAAGCTGATGGCGAACATCGAGCGCTCGAAGCAGTTGCCGCTGCCGCGGGTACTGAACGCGCTTGGTATCCGTTTTGTCGGCGAGCGCACGGCGGTGCTGCTGGCGGAGGCGTTCGGGAGTCTCGACGACATTGCCGCGGCCGATATGGAGACTCTTCAGAGGGCGGAAGAGGTTGGGCCGAAGGTCGCCGACAGCATCTATCAGTTCTTCAGGGAACCCCGGAATATCGACCTTGTCGAGGGTTTGCGAAGGGCGGGACTGCAATTCGAGCACAAGCAGACCCGCAGGAAGACCGGCCCGTTGCAGGGGCTGACCTTCGTGCTCACGGGCACGCTGCCGGCACTCACGCGCGAGGACGCAAAGGCACGTATTGAGGCGGCGGGCGGGAAGGTCACGGGCTCGGTGAGCAAACAGACGGACTACGTGGTGGCCGGCGAGGCGGCGGGGTCGAAACTCGAGAAAGCGAAGGCGCTCGGAATCAAGGTGGTCGATGAGGGGCAACTGCTGGAACTGATCGGCGGGCACTGAGTCTGGATCAGCTCCCCAAAATCGGCGTCTATCGGTGTTCATCGGCGGCTGATTAAAGTGCGAGAATATTCCCGCCGCCAAGGCACATTAATTTTGGCCGCCGATGAACACCGATGAACGCCGA
>JAEZIJ010000215.1 GCA_023436715.1 Acidobacteriota bacterium | reverse complement strand
GTTCGGGCATGGCCCGTTCCGGGCCGCAACCAGCTGATCAGACTCAATGCGCCAACCAACACGCGCATTTTGTAGGGCGGTGCACGCTTCGCCCGTGGCCGATCGACCGTGATTTTCGGGAGAGCGGTTTGGCCGGTTGCGGGGGTGCATGCGCCCGCGCGCTATGCAGATTCCGAACAGGCTGGCCGAACATCCCGCAGGACTGCGCACCAGCCGGGGTACCCCCGGCTTGCGGAGTAGTCGTCGTTTTCCAGCACCACCGCGGCGTCCACGCGCGCGCCCTGCGGCAGTTCGGCCGCGCGGTCCGCGGAGTTCCATGCTTTTACCGAAACGATGCGGTTGTTCTGGCGAAGCGTGAGGCGGAGGTGCTTTTCCTTCCACACAACCGGCGGCGCAGCCACCTCGGCGCCGAGCACCGCAAAAACCGGCGCGGGGTTTCCGCAGCCGAAAGGAGCCATCGCGAGCACGTCCGCCACGACAGCTTCCGTGATCTCGTCGAGTCTCAGCGCCGCATCCACTTTGACCTCGGCGCGGAAATCCTCCGGCCTCAACCGCGCCGCCGCATAGGAATTCAGCCGTTCGCGGAATTCATCGACGCGCTCCGGAGCCAGCGCAACGCCCGCGGCCTGCCGGTGCCCGCCGAAACGAAGGAACAACTCCGGCATCGTCTCCAGCGCTTCGAGCAGATGAAAGCAGGGAATCGAGCGGCCCGAACCCTGTGCGATTCCCTGTTCGGCATCTTCCCCCAGCACAAAAACCGGCCGGTGAAACTTCTCGACGATGCGGCTGGCCACAATGCCCACCACGCCCCGGTGCCAGTCCCGGCCGCAGAAAACGAGCGCGGCGTGCGAATCCGTCACCGGTGTCGCCAGGCACTCGTCGAGGATGGCGCGCACGATGGCGCGTTCGGTCTCCTGCCGCTCGCTGTTGAGGTCGTGCAACCGGCTCGCGATCTCGCGGGCGCGCTCCTCATCGTCCGTGAACAGCAGGTTCACGATGTCGTTGGCATCCGCCATCCGGCCTGCGGCATTCAGCCGTGGAGCGATTCGGAATGCCACCTGCCCCGCCGACGGCATCGAGCCCGGCTGGAAACCCGCCACCGAAAGCAGCGCCTTGAGGCCGGGGTTCCGCGGGGACCGCAGGCCCTCGAGCCCGTGTTTCACCAGGATCCGGTTCTCGCCCGTGAGCGGCACCACGTCCGCCACCGTGCCGATCGCAACCAGCTTCAGGAAAGACTCCGTCATGCGCCGGACCTTGCCATCCGGCCAGCCGAGCGTGCCTAACAGCGCCTGCACCAGTTTGAACGCCACACCTACGCCGCACAGGTTCTTCTCCGGGTAAGGGCACTCAGGCTGGTTCGGGTTCAGCACGGCAAGCGCGGGCGGAAGCTGGTGGTCGGGCAGGTGGTGATCGGTCACGATCACGTCCATCCCGAGCTTGCGCGCGTGGCAAACCGCCTCCGCCGCCCGGATTCCGGTGTCGACGCTGATGATGAGCTTCGTCCCGGCCGCCGCCGCCTCCTCGATAGCTTCGGCGCGCATCCCGTAGCCGTCGCGGAGCCTGTTCGGGATGTGGTAGTCCGCGGCGCCCCCGGCCAGTTCGATCGCTTTCTTGAGGATCACGACCGATGTGGTCCCGTCCACGTCGTAGTCGCCGTAGAGCAGAATCTTCTCGCGTTCCGATATCGCGCGCCTGAGCCGCTCGAGCGCGGAACTCATGCCGAGCATCAGGTCGGGATCGTGCAGATTGTCGAGCGAGGGCGCAAGAAACCGGCGCGCCGAGTCCGGATCGTCAAATCCGCGGCCTGCCAACACTCGTGCCGCGAGAAGCGAGATGTTCAGCGTTTCCGAGAGCCGTTCCGCCCGGCCGGCGGCAATTTGGGGAAGCAACCAGCGCGCCGGTCGATCCATTGTCGGGCGTCAGTTCCTCGAGTAATACCCGCCCATCGACCCGCCTTCTTCGTCTTCCTCGTCGGCCATGGAGGCATCGATTTCCTCGAGCAGGTCGAGGTAGTCCTCGTACCACTCGGCCCGCAGGTTGAACAGGTAAATCCTCCCGGCCAGATCGAAGGAGAGCTCGAGCGCGCACGTAAAGCCCTCGTAGGCCCGCAACCCACGCAGCCGGCGCTCCATGCCGCGCTGCTCTTCCACGCTGACATCGCAGCTTTCCAACCGCTCGGCTGCGTCGTTCACGTGGCCTTGCGTAAACTCCCTGTGATGGTAAACCACCAGTTTCACGCCCGCCTTCTTTGCGGTTTCGAGAAACTTCTGGTAGCCCGGGTGCCGGTCCGTGTCCCAGGCTACAAAGGAATCGGTGTCCGCTAACCGCGAGTACCCGTGGAAGACTACGAAATCGTGCTTCTCCAGGTACTGCAACACTTCGTTTTTCAGTTCGTCCAGGTTCAAACTCATTTAGCGTTTTGCCAACACGAGGATATCATGTTGCGTGCCGAGATCACGAGCAGACGGGGTCACAATCGACTTGGGCCCGATGTAGATCTTCCGCGAGGATGCGATGGCGGTTCGCACGTCGTTCTCGCAGACGAAATCCGCGATCACGATCTCGGGCGCCGGAGGTAGCGGGGCCGGAGCGGCCGTCTTGCATTGCCCTGCGCCTTGGGAGCACGGACACGCCGGCGGCGGCGCGGCGGCGGGCCGCTTCGAACTCAGAAACCGGTCAACGATTTGGGCGGCGGTACCGGAGGGCGTGTCCGGACGGGCTGCCCGGGCTGTCCCACGTCCGGCCAGGTATCGCTCCACAGCCGCCGCGATAGCCGCATGGGTTGTTGTCACGGGGGCCGGCTTCGCCTCCAGGTTCTTGTACTCGGCCGGGATCGGCAGCGCTTCTTCCTCGGTCCTGTAAGCGTACGCCAGCCGCTTGATGTTGATCAGGTGCTGCGGCCCCACGTTATCGCTCGTGATGTTGCCGGCCATCGCGCCGCAGCCGAGCGTCATTGAGGGCTGAAGGCCCGTCGTGATGCCGGTCGAGCCGGGCGGGGAGGCGGTGTTGACCATTACGCGCATGGCAGGCATGCGTGCGCCGAACTCCCGGATCCGACCTTCATCCTTCGAGTGAATCACGCAGGTGTGGCCAAGGCCGCCGAACCGCAGCAGCGCCTCGCAAATATCCAGCGCGGCCGCGTGGTCCCGCACGAAATACAGCGCCAGCACCGGCGAGAGCTTCTCAACCGAGAGCGGGTGCCCCTTGCCCACGCCATCCAGTTCGGCAACGATGATCGAAGTGTCCGCGGGCACCGAGAAGCCGGCCATCTCCGCGATTCGGGTAGGCGACTGTCCCACGCACTCCGGATTGATGCGGTAGTTGTCCTTCAGCAAGGTCTTCGCGAGCGCCTGTTTCTGCGCCGCGTCGCAGAAGAATGCCTTGCACTTCTTCAGTTCGGCTAAAACGGTCGGCCTGAGCGATTCCTCACACACCAGCGCCTGCTCGCTGGAGCAGACCGTGCCGTAGTCGAATGCCTTGCCGCTTACGACCTTCGCCACCGACTCCGCCACGTCCGCCGTGCGCTCCAGGTACACAGGAACATTGCCCGGTCCAACGCCGAAGGCCGGCTTCCCGCTCGAGTACGCAGCCTTCACCATGGCCGCGCCGCCTGTAGCAAGGATCACCGCGATGCGATCATGCTTCATCAGCGCATGCGTGGATTCCATGGTTGGCGCCGTGATGCACTGGATGATGTCCTCCGGCGCGCCTGCTTCACGAGCGGCCTGGTACGCCACATCCGAGGCCGCCTTCGTGCAGTTCGCGGCGCGCGGGTGCGGGCTCATCACGATGGCGTTGCCCGCTTTCAACGCAATGATCGTCTTGGCAAAAACAGTGGAAGTCGGGTTCGTCGTGGGCAGCAGCGCGGCCACCACGCCCAAGGGAACGCCGTATTCCACGATGTGCTTGTCGGGCACCTCACCGAGCAGCCCGACGGTCTTCATGCCACGGATCGACCGCGGCAGCAGGTCCGAATTCGCCAGGTTTTTGACGATCTTGTCCTTGACGTTGCCGTACTTCGTTTCCTCGACCGCCAGCTCGGCCAGCCGCCGCGCATTGGCGCGTCCCGCCGCACCTATGGCCTCCACAATCGCGTCTACCTGCTGCTGGTTGTACGCGAGGTACTTACGAAAGGCCGCGTGCGCCTTCTCGACCTTGGTGCGGACTTCCTGCAAGGAAACAAGATCTTTGTCGTGAAACATGGAGGGAACCGGACCTGCCTACGGGTACAACGGCAAGCGTCAGCCGTTCTTCTTGAATGCCGGCAGGACCTTCTCGACTTCCTCGTGCGGACGCGGAATCACGTGTACCGAAACCAGTTCGCCGACGCGGCGGGCGGCGGCGGCTCCGGCATCGGTGGCGGCCTTCACGGCTCCCACGTCGCCCCGCACCGTCACGGTCACGAGACCGGCGCCGATGTACTCCTTGCCGACCAGAATCACGTTGGCTGCTTTTACCATGGCGTCGGCCGCTTCAATCGCCGCAACGAGTCCCTTAGTCTCAATCATTCCAAGCGCTTCCATGTGACTACTCCTGTTGACCCTGTATACGAGAGTGACTTATCACGGTAGCACAAACGAGAATGTGGAGCGTGGATCGTGCCACGCTCTTGTCGCTAGCATGTGAATTGTCCGGTGCAATTAGCACGTGAAATGTCCGTTTCGCCGAGCGGCGGGATTCTGTGGGTTGAGGATCCCAGAGAAAGTCACCGTCGCGGAAACGGAGCGGATGATGAAACTGCAAGACGTGATCTTGAAAGCGATGGCGAAGAAGATCACCTGGATGGC
>JAEZIJ010000202.1 GCA_023436715.1 Acidobacteriota bacterium | reverse complement strand
GGGCGGGCCATTGCCCGGCCCGCTGATTCGCTTTGCTAAGAATGCGTCAGAAAGTGAAGCGCGTACCCAACTGGATCTGACGCTCGCGCACGATGTTGGTGCCCGTCGCGGAAATTCCTTGGAAGTCCGTGCGTGGAAACAGCATCGCGCCTCTGACGTTGTACTGGGTCGTGTTGATGCCGGTAATGTTGACGCGGTTGGCCAGATTGAACGCCTCGGCCATCAGTTGCCAGCGGAACCGCTCGGAGAGGCGAATCTCCCTGGCTATGCGCGCGTCCACGGTGGCCATCCCCGGGTTGGTGTAAGTATTGCGGCCCACAAATGGAACGCGGGAACTGCCTCCCGCGCCGAGAAGCCCGGAGAAAGTCCCGGCCGGCGTGGGATTGCCCGACATCGTGCCGGAGTAAGGCCGTCCGTCCGCCAGGGTCACAATGCCGGAGAACTGGAACCCATCGAGGAACACGCGGAGCGGCTTGAAACCGATCCGTTCGGCCGGCGGCTGCCACAGGCCCGACATCGTGAACCTCTTCCGCTGGTCGTAGTCCGACAGCGACTTATCCCGGCGCACGTCGTAGGGGTTAAGGGGTGAATTGCTCGCCGTGAAGGTAACGGAGTTCTGGTCGAAGTCGATCGCCTTGGAAATCGTCAGCGCGGCCTGTAACTGGAAGCCGTGGGCGAACCGCTGCTTGGCCTGTAAAACAAGGCCGTGATACCACGTGTTCACCACGCTCTCAATGGCCGTCATGTAGCCGAAGTTCGTATTGGGCCGCGGTCCGGAGAAGAAGGGAACCGTGAAGGTCCGCTCGACGTTGCTGCACGCTGTGCTCGATCCCACTTGCGGGTCCGCGCACACGGTATAGGTTGCGGTCCCGGAGGGCGCGAACAGGTTGGTGTCGCGGAACATCGGCATGCGCTGGCCGCGGGTGCCCATGTAAATCGCCGACATGGTAAGGTTCTTCGTCACCTCCTGCTCGATGGAAAATTCCATCTGGTAAATCAGTGGATTCACGAAGTCCTGGGCGGCGAACACGACATCGGGCTTTCCGCCGGCCCCCTGCGGTATGGACGGCAGCAGATTGGGGAACGTGGGTGCGCCGGCCGTGGACGGGATGAACGAATAGCTCTTAAAGCGCTGGCCGTTGTTGGTGATCAGGTTGGTGATCGTAGAGTTCTGCGTCCGGCCGTAATACATGCCCGCCCCGGCGCGAATGACGGTCTTCTGTTTGCCGAACGGATCCCAGGCCAGACCCACGCGCGGGCCGAAGTTGTTCCTGTCGGAGTTCAGGCGGCTTGTGGCCGGCACATCGGGATTGCCCTTCAGTTCCGGAACGGTCTGCAAATCGTAGCGAAGCCCAAAGTTGACCGTGAGAGTGGGGATGGGCTTGAAGCTGTCCTCGACGTAGAACGCCAGGTCCCAGGTATTGAAACTGGTGTTACCGCCTTTGCCGAGCGTATCGAATGCCTGGTAGAAGTTGTTGTAATGTCTGCCCGTGGTGGCTCCCGTGTCGGCCGGGATGCAGCCCTTGAGCGGCAGCGGCAACGCCGGATTGCCGCAATCGAGGGCGAGATCGTTCATGGTGGAATAGCTGTATTCGCCGCCGCCACGGTAGAGGTTAATCATGCTGTCGTTGACGCGAGTGACGTCATAGCCGAACTTGAACGAGTGACGCCCGCGCAACGAACTGAAGTTCTGGCTGACCTGCCAGCGCCTCTCGTCGGGATAGGCCGCGCGAGGGAGGAAGTTCGGCATTCCGAAATTGATGCCGTTGGTGACGGTGACGTAGGGGCCGGGCGCGTTCGGCATCTGGGTTTCGAAGTCGCGCCCCCACTGGACGCGCAACTCGCTCACCAGCCGCGGGGTCACGGTAGCGGTCCAGCGGGTGATCAGCGTCTCGGTCTTCACCCCGTCGGAACCGTTTGCACTCGCGTGATAGCCGTGCGTGGGCGCGGTCTGAATTCCGTTTGGCGAATCCCAACGCAGAATATTCAGCGTAGTGGAGATCTGGTTATTCTGGCTGGCGTTCCAGTCGATGCGAGCGAGCCCGAGGTTCTGGTTGCCCTGCCGGTCCTGCGGTCCGGCCAGGCTGCGGAAGAACGCCTGCACGTTACTGAAACCCGGCGCGGTGCCGGTGGAATTGAGGAACGAGGCCCCGTACGGCACCACCACAGCCGGGAAAACGCGCTTCTGCTGATCGTAGCTGAGGAAATAGAACAGCTTGTCCTTCTTGATGGCCCCTCCGCCGGACGGCCCGAACTGCTGCCGGCGGTCCTTCGGCTGCTCCGGAAGCCCGAGCCCCTTCAGCGCCGGAGCGGAGATGGAGTTCTTCGCGTTCAGAGAATCGTCACGGATGAAGTAGAAAAACGTCCCGTGCAGGTCGTTCGTGCCGGACTTGGTGACCGCGTTCACGACGCCGCCCGCGGACCGGCCGTATTGCGCCGAGAAGTTGCTGGCGCCTACCTGAAACTCGCGCACCGCTTCCGTACTGATGCCGTAGGCCAGCCGTGTGCGGCCCTTGGCTTCCGAGAAGAAGGCCTGGTTGTTATCCATGCCGTCGATCATGTTGTTGTTGTAAAGGCCGGAGATACCGCGGAAGCTGATCAACCCATAGGCGCCGTCGTTGGCTGCGCCGGGGGTCGTAAGTACGAAAGTGTCCCAGCGGCGGCCGTTGAGCGGGAGGTTCATCATGTCATTCAGATTGACGACCGTGCTCACTTCGGTCTTTTCGGTCTCCACCGCCGAGGTATCGGCACTCACGGTGATGGTATCCGCGGTCACGGAAAGCGACATTGCGAGATCCACCGCCGCCCTGGCGCCGACGGACAGTGTGAGGCCTTTCCGCAACAGGTTCGAGAATCCAGCTTTGGCCGCCCGGATTTCGTACGGGCCCGGCTGCAACGCCACCACTTCGTAACGGCCCGCCTCGTTCGATTGCACGACGCGAGTAGTGTTTGTCTCCACGTTGCGAACCGTCACTTCCACGCCGGGCATGACGGAGCCGCTCGGGTCGGTAACCACGCCGGAGATGCTGCCCGTGCCCGCCGAAGCCTGGGCAAAGGCTATGGAACTGGAAGCAGAAAACAGCGCTACTGCCAGGAACAGAAGCCAGAAGAACTTCGAGTAAGACCTGCAGATAGTGTTCATACCTTTTTCGCTCGTTTGGTTAACTGAATCGAATTGACCGGTAAGTCATCCGGGCTACGACAAAGGTCCCCCACGGACTGACACGGATCGTGTTGAAGTTTTCGAGAGAGACCCCGGAAAGTCAAGCATAACAGAGTCGGATTACCGGCATTGATGAAATCACTGTTACAAATTCCGGCCGTAACATGAAAATTGCGAAATGTTCGTCTGCCTGAAAACGGCGGTTGCGCTCGGCATCCTTCCAGGTATATGACTAATAAGCTATGAGCCAAACCGCCGGTATCGGAATGATCGGCTACAAGTTCATGGGCAAGGCCCATACGAACGCTTACCGCCAGGCCGGGTACTTCTTCGACCCGCCGGTGAAGCCGCGCCTGCGCGTCGTCTGCGGCAGGGACAGCGAGAAGGTGGGTAAGTTCGCCTCCCGCTGGGGGTGGGAGAAGGCGGTCACCGACTGGCGGCAGGTGATTGACGATCCCGAGGTGCGGATTGTCGATATCTGTTCACCGAACAACACGCATTGCGAGATCGCGCTCGCGGCTCTCGAAGCCGGCAAGATTGTGGCCTGCGAGAAGCCGCTCGCGATGACAGGCGACGAAGCGGCGCGGATGGCGGCAGCCGCGCGCAGGAGCGGGCGGATCAACACCGTCTGGTTCAACTACCGCCGCGTGCCGGCGATTGCATTTGCGCGCCAACTCGTGGAGGAAGGGCGCATCGGCAAGATCTATCATTTCCGCGCCACCTACCTCCAGGACTGGACCCTGGACCCCTCGGTTCCACTGCTTTGGCGCATGGATAAGGACGTGGCCGGGTCGGGCGTCACCGGCGACCTGCATTCGCACATCGTCGATATCTCGAACTACCTGGCGGGCGAAATCGAATCGGTGGCTGGAACCAGCCGCATCTTCGTAGGGGAACGCGAGCGCCCCGAAGGCGGGAAGGCGCAGGTTCAGATCGAGGATGCGTCCATTTTCGTGGCCCAGTATGCCGGTGGAGCCATCGGCCATTTCGAAGCCACGCGGTTCGCCAACGGCCGCAAGAACGGCAACACGTTCGAACTGAATGGCGAGGTGGGCAGCGTCTACTTCAACCTGGAAGATATGAGCCGGCTCTGGTACTTCGATTCGCGCGACCCCAAGCACGTGCAGGGCTGGCGCGAACTCTCCGTCTGGGAGGAGTGCCACCCGTACATGAAAAACTGGTGGGTGCCCGGCTGCGCGATCGGCTACGAGCACACGTTCGCAAACCAGGCGGCCGACCTGCTCAATGCCGTCGCCGAGGGCAAGCCCATGGAACCGAATTTCGACGACGGCCTGAAGTGCCAGCTTGTGCTCGACGCGGTGCTGGACGCCTGCGCCTCCGAGCGCTGGGTGAAGGTGAAGAAGGCCTAATCGGGGCCTTTGTATTGCGAGGTGAAACTGGCATGACCGGAGCCCTGCATCACGAGGCGAAACTGGCATGACCGGGGCCCTGTATCACGAGGCGAGGCTGGCATGACCGGGGCCCTGTATCACGAGGCGAGGCTGGCATGACC
>JAEZIJ010000143.1 GCA_023436715.1 Acidobacteriota bacterium | reverse complement strand
GGCCCCTACTGAGATGGCGCGGATCTGACGATGGATAAGATGGATCATCAGTGGAACCCGGAGCATCAAAGGTAATAACGAGCGCCGTGCCAGTTAATCGCTGCTTGACTTGCACGGTTTGTTCGCTGACAATTGACCTGTGGTCGCTGATGGCGAGGCCTGAGGTTTGGGCCGAATGCGTATACTCTAGATACTCGCTGCGCTCATGCACCGTCTGAAAACTTCCCTCTATCTTGCAGTCGCCCTGGTGGTTACGTCCGGGGCGGTTCTTGCAGCTCCGGCTCATCGGAGATCGTTAAAAAAATCCTCGAAAGCCGCCAGGACTTCCACGGCCGTAAAGAGGACGGCAGTCGTCAAAAAGAAGACCGCCGTATCTTCCAAGGCGACGGCCGCGACGCTGACGCGCCGGACGGCACGGCGGACGCGTGTGCGCCGTGTATACAGCCCGTGGACCGAGCCGACATACGCCGACTCCACCACGGGCGACCGGTCCCAAGGCGACGATCCCGTCGTGCGCTCCGCCGCGGTTGAGGCGCTTGGTCCGTATAACGGCACCGTCGTCGCCGTCGATCCGATGACCGGCCGCATCCTGGCCATGGTGAACCAGCGGCTGGCACTGAAGAGCGGATTCCAGCCCTGTTCGACGGTGAAGATCCCGGTGGCCCTGGCTGCGCTGAGCGAGAACCTGATCGACCACGCGACGCCGGTTCGCCTGTACGGGCGCAGCCGCATGAATCTCACGCAGGCGCTCGCGCACTCGAACAACCTCTACTTCGCGAATCTCGGCATCAAACTTGGCTACGACCGGTTTGCCTACTACGCGAAATTGTTCGGGCTGGGCGAGAAAGCCGGCCTGGGCATTCAGGGCGAGGAGCCTGGTTACTTTGCCCCCGCTCCGCCGGCGAACGGCGGCATGGGCATGATGACCAGCTTCGGCGAAGGCATCACGCTGACGCCGCTCGAACTGGCTGCGCTGCTGTCAGCCGTTTCGAATGGAGGGACGCTGTACTACCTGCAGTATCCCCAAAGCCACCAGGAGATCGACCAGTTTGTTCCGCGGGTGAAGCGGAATCTTGACATCGCCCAGTACATCCCGCAAATCAAGCCGGGAATGGAGGGCGCGGTCGAGTTCGGCACCGCGCGGCGCGCCGTCTATGACCCCGAGGCTCCGGTATGCGGCAAGACCGGTACCTGCACGGGCGGCACCACGCACCTCGGCTGGTTTGGTTCGTTCAGCGATTTCGGGCAGAACAAGATTGTGGTGGTTGTGCTGCTCACCGGCGGACGCGGAGTGAGCGGACCGACCGCCGCGCAAATATCCGGAAGCATCTATCGCAAGTTGCAACAGGAAGGATACTTCGCCAAGCGTCCGGTGTTTTCGCCGGCCGTATTGGTTCCGCGCTAGGTTTCGGGCCGGGTACGCCCGGCCCCTGCAACCCGCTCTCCCATCCCGAATTTCAGCTCGTCCACGCCCTGCCCCGTCACGCTCGAAATGGCATAGAACGGCAGGCCATTTTGGGCTGCCAATTGCCGGAGCGATTCCAGTCGGGAAGGGTCCTGGGCTGCGTCAAGTTTCGTTGCGACCACGACCATTGGCTTTTTCGCCAAATCCTCGCTGAAGCTCGCCAGTTCGGCCATCACCACTTCAAAGTCGTGAACCGGATCGCGGCCGGTCGCTTCGGAAATGTCAACCAGGTGCACCAGGAGGCGTGTGCGTTCCACGTGCCGGAGAAAGCGTATGCCGAGCCCGTGGCCTTCGTGCGCGCCTTCGATCAATCCGGGGATATCGGCCACCACGAAGGTCCGCTGGTCGTCGAGCCCGACCACGCCGAGATGCGGTTCGAGTGTGGTGAAGGGATAATCGGCGATCTTCGGCCGGGCCGCCGAGATCCGCGAGATCAATGTGGATTTGCCGGCGTTCGGGAACCCCACCAGCCCGACATCGGCCAGCAGTTTCAACTCGAGGCGAAGCCGGTATTCCTGGCCCGGACGGCCGGGTTCGTGCTCGGTAGGGACCTGATGCGTGGAACTGGCAAAGCGCGCGTTTCCGCGGCCGCCGCGCCCGCCCTTAGCTACGAGGAACCTGTCGCCTGCCGTGACGAAATCGTGAAATTTCTCGCCCGTATCGGCGTCGAAGACGATTGTGCCTACCGGGACCGGGACATCGATCGAGGTGCCGCGGTGTCCCGTGCGGTTGCTGCCTTCTCCGTGGCGCCCGCGCTGGGCTTTGTATTCTGGATTGAAGCGGAAATGGAGGAGGGTATTATAGTGCTCGCTGGAGACGAGCGTGACGTCGCCGCCTCGCCCGCCGTCGCCGCCGCTCGGACCTCCGTGCGGCACATACTTTTCCCGGCGGAACGCGAGACACCCGTTCCCGCCGTCACCGGCTTTTACGTAGATGACGGCTTCGTCGATGAACATCGGCTATGAGGGGATGCGGCAGGCCGCGAAGCCTGCCACCGAGACGGCACCTTACGATGCCAATTTGATGGAAACAAACTTTCCGAACCGGCCGCGATCGCGGAATTCCACAATCCCGGGAATCTTCGCGAACAGCGTGTCATCCTTGCCCCGGCCAACGTTTTCGCCGGGCTTGAACTGCGTGCCGCGCTGACGGACCAGGATGGAACCGCCGGTGACCAACTGACCGCCGAACGCTTTCACGCCGAGCCGCTGTGCGTTGGAATCGCGCCCGTTACGCGAGCTGCCTAGACCTTTCTTATGCGCCATAACGTGCTCCTAGACCACAATACCGGTCACCTTCACGCGCGTGAAGTCCTGCCGGTGGCCGATTGTCCGCTTGAATTGCTTCTTCCGCTTGAACTTGAATACCCGGACCTTCTCGCCGCGGTCCTGTGCCACGACGGTCGCCAGGACTTTCGCTCCGCCCAGGTCGGACCCGGTCAACAGTTCCCCGGGCTCGCGCGAAACAGCGAGTACGCTGTTCAATTCGAGTTCGATGCCGACTTCCCAGGGCAGTTTTTCGATATTGATCTCGTCGCCGGGAGAGACGCGATACTGTTTCCCGCCCGTTTGTATCACTGCAAACATAGGAACCTTCCTGTTCGGTAATGCTTGGGGACCGCCTTATGCGTGCGGGCGCACCCTAGCGGCGCGCATCCCGAAGGTGACAATAGCTAATTCTACAATAAGCCGAGCGGCAATGCCAAACCGAGCCGAGCGGAACCGAGTCGCGACCGCGCCCTGCCTACTGTCCCGCGGCTTTGGCCTGAACCCGGGCGGCGAAGCGGGCAATGTCGATGATGAAGCGTTCGTGGACGCCCTCGGCTATCTTCTCCCGCTCATCCCAGGCCTCGACGCGGCAGGTCACGCGCCGGTCATCGGCGGAAACCGCCTCGGCGGTGAGGCGCACGGCCATCCCGACCGGAGTGGCCGCGAGATGCCTCACATCCACGTGAGTACCCACCGAATCCCATCCCGCCGGCAGGTACTCCTTAATCAGGTTGCGGGCGGTCATCTCCAGATACCCGATCAGGTGCGGGGTGGACAGCACCCGCGCGCTCTCGGCTTCCAGAAAGTCGATTGCAACATCTCCGGTTACGAGGAGTCTCTCCTCGCGGCGAGCGCCTTCAGGGACGTTGTGCATATGCTACATTTTATCAGGCACATGCGAAGCGCTCCGGCGGCGGACCGCTCTGCCGGTAACCGAGCGATTGATTTTGGCATCTGTTCCTGTGATAGAGTGAACATTAACACGAGGCTCAAGTTCACGTGAAATTGTTGTTCGCAGTTGCAGCCTTAACCACCCTAGCTTGGCCGATGTGGGCGGATTCCGCCACGAACCCACCCGCGGCTCTCGCGCCTGCGAATACCCTGGAAATCGTCGACCGGTACGTTTCCGCTCTCCAGAGCCAGCAGAAAAACCCCATCTCGGCTTCCATGGAAGTGGATATCGACGCGAAGTTGCCCCGGCTAAAGAAACACGGCAGGCTGCATGCGTTGAAGTTCATCAGCAAGGTGGGCCAGATCCTCTATCCGCCGAACTGGCAGCGCTACGAAGGCGATAACACGGTAAAGAAAGAAGTAATCGCCCGTTACCTGCAAGCCGAACAGCAGGCCCGCAGCGAATATTCGAGCTCGATTGCGATAAATCCGGACAACTACAAGTTCAAGTACAAGGGAACCATCGATTACGCCGGGCGGCCGGCCTACGTGCTTCAGCTCACTCCGCGGAAGAAGCGCCTCGGGCTCTTCAGGGGCGAGTTGTGGGTGGACCAGAAGACTTATCTGCCGCTGCGCGAATGGGGCGAGCTGGTGAAGAACCCGTCCGTTTTCCTGAAAAGAGTTTATTTTGTTCGGGATTACTATATCTGCGGCGGCGTTTCGGTGCTCCGGCGGTTGATCAGCGATGTCGATACCAGGGTGGTGGGCAAGGCGCAGCTCACGGTCTGGTTCGACAAGTACAGGCTCGGCGATACGGAAGCCGCAGCAGAGGCCGCAATGGCACGCAGCCCTCAGATCGCCCAGGCGGCCGACAGTGCTCAACACTGAATATTCGCCGTCCGACCCCGGGTTGTAGCATTCCCGTTTTTTTTCTTGTGCTTAGAAACCAGAGTACCGTAAGCTCGAAGGAGTGCCGATGAGGACCCTGTTCCTGAACCCCCCATCTTTTGAAGGATTTGACGGTGGAGCGAGCTCCCGCTGGCCGGCTACCAGAGAAATCGAGTCTTACTGGTATCCGGTGTGGCTCTGCTACCCGGCCGGCATGCTGCCGGACAGCAAGGTTGTTGACGCCCCGCCGCACGGAATCTCCATCAAACAGACGGTGGCAATGGCGGGAGATTTCGAGCTTCTGGTTCTGTTCACCTCTACTCCGGGCTTCCACGTGGACGTGAAAATCGCGGAGATGATGAAGGACGCCAACCCGAAACTCCGGGTGGTGTTCGTGGGGCCGCCCGTTACGGTGAATCCGGAGGGAACCCTGGCGGCTTCGAAGGCAATCGACTTCGTCGTGCGCAGGGAATTCGATTACCAGATCGCCGGGTACGCCCAAGGTAAGCCGCTTTCGGAACTGCCGGGCGTGAGCTATCGCGAGAACGGCGGATTCCGGCACAATCCCGACGGTCCCTCGATCGAGAATCTCGATGAACTGCCCTGGGTGACCCGCGTCTACAAGCGCGACCTCGACATCACGCGGTATAACGTTCCCTTCCTGCTGAACCCGTTCATCGCGTTCTACACCTCCCGCGGCTGTCCCGCGCTGTGTACGTATTGCCTCTGGCCGCAGACCCACTCGGGCCACCGCTGGCGCGTGCGCTCGTCCGACGACATCGCGGCCGAGGTGCGGTTCGCTCTCGAGAGCTTCCCGAACGTGAGGGAGATCTTCTTCGACGACGATACCTTCAATTACCAGAAAGCGCGCACGATAGAACTCTGCACCAAGCTGAAGCCGCTGAAGTTCACGTGGTCATGCACGTCGCGCGTCACAACGGATTACGAAACGCTGAAGGCGATGAAGGAAGCGGGCTGCCGCCTGCTCATCGTGGGCTATGAGTCGGGCGCTCCGCAGATTCTGAAGAACATCAAAAAGGGCGCCACCGTCGAAATGGCGGAGCGGTTCACGGCAAACTGCAAAAAGCTGGGCCTGCTGGTTCACGGGGATTACATTGTCGGGCTGCCCGGCGAGACCCGCGAGAGCCTGCGCAAGACCATCGATTTCGCGAAACGGCTGGACACGGAGACTATTCAGGTCTCGATCGCTCACCCGTACCCCGGAACGGAGTTTTACGATTACGCCGCGCGCAACGGCCTGTTAACGGTGGATTCCATGACCGACGAAACTGGCCACCAGTTGCCGAACGTCATCTATCCAGGGCTTGACCGCGCCGAGCTGGTCGATTGGGTCGAACGGTTCTATGGGGAGTATTACTTCCGCCCGCGCGTGGTCTGGCGCGTGGTGCGCAAGGCGCTCTGGGACGGCGCCGAGCGCAAGCGGCTGTACAAAGAAGCCCGGGAGTACCTGGCCCTGCGTGCCAAGCGGAAGAAGTTCATTCAGGAACACAAGGGGGCTGCCGGCGTCTACGCCGGGGGAGCGGAACGAGTGACAGAGTGAACGAGCGTTTCCACCTCAAGACCAGAATACTGACCGCGATCGTCGTGCTCGCGAACGCCTTGGGAAACCTTGCGATGACCTGGGGCCTCAGGCAGCGCGGGACGGCGTTGGGCGACTCCGCTCTCGATTACATTCGTGTTCTGTTTCAGCCCTGGGTGGCGATGGGCATCTGCCTGCTCATCCTCTGGATGTTTTCGCGCATGGCCCTGTTGAGTTGGGCCGACCTCAGCTACGTGCTGCCGGTGACCGCTATCGGGTACGTGCTGAACGCCGCATTTGGCCGCATGTTTCTGGGCGAGCACATCAGCGCCTGGCGCTGGGCGGGCACGCTGCTGATTATGGCCGGCATCGCCCTGGTGGGATCGACATCAGTGCGAACCACGGGACCTCCCCCGCAGGCGCCCGCGTCCGATTCCAAAGTGCCCGAGAAGGAGCCGGAGGTGTACGCGTGAACGGCCTGAACTGGCTCCTTGTGGCGGTGATCGTGGGCTGCACAACACTCGGCGACGCGCTCCAGTCGGTGGGCATGAAGCACCATGGCGAGATCCACGATTTTCGTCCCGGCGCGCTCGGCCGCGTGGTTGCCCGCATTACACGGAATTGGTACATCATCGTCGCGGTGGTGATGATGGCCGTGTCCTTCTTTGCATTTCTCACGCTGCTGTCGGTGGCCGACCTGAGCTTCGCCGTTCCCGCGACGGCGGCCAGCTTCGTTGTTGAAACGTTCGTTGCCAAGTACGTGCTGAAAGAGCGCGTGACGTGGCGGCGGTGGACGGGCGCGGGGCTGGTGGCGGGCGGCGTCGCACTCCTTGCCCTGTGACGTACATTCTGCTTGTCTTCGGCGCCGCGGCATTCGTTTTCCAACTGATGGCGCTCGCGGGGGCGTTACGGCATCTCCGCCGGCGCGATCCGGTGCCATCGCACTTGCCGGGAGTCTCGATCCTCAAGCCCGTGCGCGGCCTCGATCCCGATTTCTACGAGTTCATCCGCTCGCACGCCGAACAGGACTATCCGCGGTTTGAAATCCTGTTCGGGGTGAGCGATCCAGGCGATCCGGCCGTCGGGGACATTGAGCGGCTGGCGGTGGCGTACCCCAGGGTCCCGATTCGCCTGATGGTGACCTCGCCTGAGGCGGCGAATCCGAAGGTAGGCGTGCTGGAGGGACTGGCGGCTGCGGCCAGCCATCCGGTTCTGCTGGTCAACGATAGCGACATACGGGTTCCGCGTGATTATCTGCGCCGGGTGGTCGCGCCGCTGGAGGACCCGGGCTGCGGCATGGTCACCTGCCTTTACCGCGCGTGCGCGAGCGGGTGGCCGGACCGCTTCGAATCGATCGGCATCGCGACGGACTTCGTCCCCGGCGTGCTCGTGGCTCCGCTGGTAGGAATTTCGGAGTTCGCCCTCGGCTCGACGATGGTGTTCCGCGCCGCGGACCTCGCCCGCATCGGCGGATATCGCGTGCTCGCCGATTACATAGCGGACGATTACCAGCTTGGTCTGCGGATCAGCGAGCTTGGGAAGCGCGTGACGCTCTCGCGGTGCGTGGTGGAGACATCGCTGCCGGGCCGGACCTGGGGCGACGTCTGGCGGCACCAGTTGCGGTGGGCGCGGACGATCCGGGTTTCGCGGGGCGGCGGCTACGCCGGAATGCCGCTCTCGAACGCGACCCTGTGGGCCGTGCTGCTGGCCGCCGCCGGCGCGTGGTGGGCCGCGGCGCCGCTGTTTGTTGTGCGGATGGCGGCCGGGATCGTGGCGGGCGCGCTCGTGCTTGAAGACCGCCGCGTGATTCCGGATCTCTACATGGTGCCGCTGCGCGACCTGGCGGGTGTGGCCGTCTGGGCCACCGGACTGTTCGGCTCCACCGTTTCGTGGCGCGGCAACCGGCTGAAACTGGATCGCGAAGGCCGAATTACGTGCGCGCCCTCGCCCGCAACCGTGCGAGCGACTTGACACCCTTTCACCCAACCCGGTACAGTGGGTTCTGGGTCTTGCCAATCACCTGTTGCGCCCGTAGCTCAGTTGGATAGAGCGTCTGGCTACGAACCAGAAGGTCGGGTGTTCGAATCACTCCGGGCGCACCACTTTGAATCGTAAGCATTTATCCTAGTTCACCAATCCTTTGCTGGAAGCTCCTACCTGTTCTATACCTGTTCTATTCCGCGAGGACTTCAGTGCCTGTTCGAATGCGATCGCCGCAGCCCGGACACTCTCGGGAATGGATTTCTGATAGTGTTTTAACGTGATTGTCGGATCTGCATGCCGCAACTGTGCTTGGGTGCTCTTCGGGTCCTTGGCGTAACCGCCGAACAGCGTGGCGCACGTTCGCCGAAGTACTCTGAAATCCACGTCCGTCTTCTGAACTGGCTTTCCGTCCTTGCCCTTCGCAGAGTACACGCCAACCCCGGCGCGGATAGCCGCCGGCTGGAGGACGCGCTCCCGGTAGTTGTTCTGGTTCATATGGCCTCTCCGACCGTGCGTTGGCTGAAAGAGCCAGTCGTTCGGCTCGCCATCCGTGCGCTCCAGCCAGGTCCGCAGTTCGACCTGAAGGGATGGCGGAACGTACACGTAATCATCGCTGGCCTCGGTCTTCGTCGGAGCGGGCTCGCCCTCCACGAGCGCCTCATCAATCCGCAGCCGGTCTCGCTCCACGTCGTCGCGCCTCAGAGCGAACGTTTCTTCCGGGCGCAAGCCGAGTTGAACGAAAATCCCGAAGATCAGATGATCCCGGCCCGTCACGGCAGACAGGAGCCGCTGGCACTCGTCCATTGTCAGT
The DNA here is from genome assembly GCA_023436715.1 of Acidobacteriota bacterium. Lineage (GTDB taxonomy): Bacteria > Acidobacteriota > Terriglobia > Bryobacterales > Bryobacteraceae > Fen-330. The sequence goes on along the minus strand of JAEZIJ010000143.1, from coordinate 6,717 downwards.
GTGCGCTCGCTTGGTCGCTTCCGCGACTTCGCCCGCAGATCCTCGGTCGGATTCTCAGTCATAATTTTGCGCTTACGGGCGTGCTTCCACACGGCCCGCGTATGCAGTAGCAGCCCCTTTAGCAGCGACTTCGAAGAGCCTGAGCTCACGTACTCGTTGAGCCAGTTGAGCCAGCCCTGCAACTCCGCCTCGTCCACGTCAGCGATCGCACGCTGCCCGAGTGTGCCATTGACGATGTGCTTCTTGATGAGACTACCCGCACTGCGGACCATGTGCGGTCCCCAGTTCGGCTGGGAGAGCGCGAGGTATTCCTGCGCCACCATTGCCACCGTCGCCGCCGTGTCCGGCGGGATATAGGTCCCAGTGTCCTGCGCGATCAGCAGGTCCAGAACACGCTGCGCATCGGACTTATTGAGCGGCCCCTCGCAGTCGAGCGGGATTCGATATTTCTGCGCAAGCGCGCGGTCGATGATCTTTTCGCGCCTGCGGCGCCGCTCGGTGCCCTCCGCGGTGCGCACGTACTGATACCATTGCGCCCAGAACGTCCCCCTGGGCAATTTGCGGGCCGGCTTGCCCTTCGCTGGGGGCACACTGGTGCGAAGAGAGCCGCGCTGGTACCGCACCTTCGGCATGTGGATTCCGATCCTCCTCAGATCGAAGTCTACAACCGGGCGCTCCGTCATGCTGCCCTACCCTGGTGCAGCGCCGCCAACTTTGCCATGTCATCGAGCCATACCGCAACGGCAGCCTCATCGAACCGGAGCGATTTTCCGAGCCGGATCGACGGCATGACCGGACGCCGGCGCCCGGTGGCGTGATGCCGCACCCAGGTCTCCGAGATGGTAAGCCACTCGGCAACCTCGCGCACGGTGAGAAGCTTGCCGCGTTTACCGCTCACTCCAGAATCCCTCCACAAGCCGTGCGCGCCCGCTCCGCGGCGGCCTCCTCTTCGGCGAGCTCCTGGCAGTCACGACAGCGCGTGGCCCACGGCACCGCCGCCAGGCGCTTGGCCGGGATCTGGTCTCCACACTCGACGCACGTACCGTACGTCCCGTCCTCGCACCGCGTGATCGCGGCCTCGACCTCCCGGAGCAGCTCTCGCTCGCTGTCGATGACGCCGGCGGCGGCTTCCCGGGCGGCGATGGAGTACACGTTGTCGAGCGGGTCGGGATGGTGCTCGATGGCGATGGTTTCGCGGTTGCCGGCCCGTGCCTGGAGGTCGGCTCGGAGGCGGAGAAGGGAAGTCAGGGGTGTATCCGCATCAACCTTAGTCCCGGCCATTCCCGCCTCCCACGGCACGCAGTCGCTTGGGCAATTCGCGACTCTCTTCCGGCAGGCCAAAGCAAGGCTACGCTGCCCGGCCGAGAGCCGCCAACCGCCTTCACCAGGTCCACCTCGACCTTGGCGGAATTTATGATCGCTTGCGCGACGTCGCTGATGGCCCGCGCGCGTTCGATATCCATCGGTTTATCGTCATCCTTCAGGGCTTCGAGCGTCTCGAACAGGTGGTCCCGGAGATCAGACATTTTGTTTCTCGCCATTGAGCCTCCTCAGCTTTCGTTTCAATACGCCGTTCATCTGGATTGCCTCCGCCATCTCCCGCGGGTAGTTGTTCCACATCGCGTTGCGACGGGCGTTCTCCGCCATCGAGATGCACTCCAGGTTCTCGATGGCGCAATTCTGCTTGTTGCCGTCCTTGAACACCACCAGGTGCCTAGATGGTATCGGTCCGTTGTGCTGCTCCCAGACGTAGCGCTGGTACAGCGGCCACACCTTCGTGTTCCCGAATCCCGTCGGCTCCTTACCGTGCTTCGCCTCGCGCACTTTGATGCGGAGATACCCGTCCGAACCGGGGAGGATTGTGCCGACTGGCCGCCAGTTCTTTGCAGCCATACCAGTTCGCTGGCCCTTCCGAAACTGCGTCTCTTTCATGCGCCCTGGGCCATAGCCTGGACGACGAAGCCCCTTGTTCGCCGGTACGTGCCCCTTCGAGAACTGCGTGGCTCGTCCGAGGCTGTGCCCGAGGCGCAGCCTACAACTACTCCGAAGGTACTCGACGCTTTTGGCTAGGCCGAGCTTCCCCGCCTTGGCGTAGATCTTCGGGACCGGCCGCCGCAAGTGCGCAGCGATCGCCGCGGTGGAGCCGTCCTGGTAGTGCTCGCGCAGATAGGCCTCCTCATCGGCCGTCCAGCGCTGGTGCGGGATGGAGGTTGATCGGAGCGGGGCAGCAGAAGGGCAAGCCATGGTCAGTCCCCAATGTCCGCGGGCACGCTTCCACGCCTACCGCTGCGCCGGAGCGGATGCTCCAGCCGCTTTACCCACTTCTCCGCGGCCTTCCAGTCCTCCCGGTCAAGAGCGACATTGTGCGCGTCCTCCGGCATCGGCCTGGATGTCCCAGGCACAAGCGACGAGTCGATCGCGGACTCGAGATGGGTCTGGAGTAACCCCAGGAGACGGATGATCTGCCGGCGGTCGCGGCTTGTCAGTCTCAGCGACATCGTCACAGCCCGCCCTCCGCGTTAATCGCCATGTCGAGCGCCGCGCGCAGATCCTGGTGTTCGTACTCCTCGACGGCCGTGACGCGCCAGCGATCATCGAGCGTCTTTTCGATGTCGGGCTCAGCCGTGATAATCCAGTTGATACGGTCTGTGTCAGTCCTGGGCATCGCCGAACTCCTCCTCTGACTCCCGCTCTCCGGCGGCCGCGCGCAGGCGGTCGATGGTGGACGAATTTTCCGCGGCCGCGGAGGCTTTAGTCCGCTTCCCCTTTTTCGACTTGGTTTGAGGGGGCTCCGCGGTGGACGACTTTGCGCCCTTCTTCGCTTTCTTGTCCGCCTTGCGCTTCTTGGCTCCACTCAACGCAGCCTTCGCTTTGCGCTTCTTGAAGTCGGCCAGCAGCGGATCCGCCACGGTTTTTCCTACCGCCTCTACGTCGATCCGGTATTCCTTGGCGATCTCGTCCACATCGAACGAGTTGAAGCAGACCAGCGACAGGCCAACCAGGAACCCGGGCATGTCGCGGTCTGCCAGGCGCTCCATGTATCCAACGAGCGGGGCTTCGAAGTCGTAGCCGCCGTAATCGCGGCGCTTTTCGCTATCGAGCTGCAGCGCGCGAAAACGGCGGTGGCCGGCCGCGATTTCGTATCCGTTGGCGTTGGGCCTCGCCAGCAGCGGTGTGAGTATGCCGTGCGTCCGGATGCTGTCGGCCAGTTCGCGGATAGCCTTCTCGTCGAAGTGCCGGCGCGGGTTCAGCGGCGACTCGCGCAGGGAGCCGATCGGCAGCAGCCGGAACTCGTTCTGCGAAGTCGGTACACCGTTTGTGCTTGTCATCCGATTAGCCTCCGGGGCATCCGCCCCACTTCGAACTCCACGCCGCGGCCGGCAGCCAAGCGGTCTCCGGACCATCGCAGGTCGGAGACGCACACCAAGCCGGGCGCAAACTCGGTGATGGTCTTCACGCGCCGATCACCGGCCTGCGCCACGCTGGCCAACACCAGCTCGCCGCCGTGCCAGAGCCGGAGAATGTCCCCGGCGTGCACCGCTGTGTTTTTCACGATCAATGACTCCTGGAGTTGCGAATTCATCAGGGTTTCGTCCTGGGCTAAAATGGCACGTCGTCGTCGATAAACGAGTTCGGCGGCTGGGCCGGTGGCGGCGGCGCCGTGGTGCGCTGACGCTGCGAATTTCCTGCCGGTGCGGGAGCGGACGCGGCAGGCTTCGATTGCCCGTTCACGCTCAAGCCGCGGAGTTGCCTTCCGAACAAGTCGTCCAGCTTGCGCACCTGCTGAGGCTCGAGCTGCTTGAGCTCCGGCGCGCTGCTTCTCGGGTGAGAAATATTCCACTCCTCTCGCTGTCCGTTTTTCCCCGGGGCGTACTTGCAGTACATCTCCACGCTCAGGCCCTTGAAGCTGCAGAAATTGGGACTGTCGGGAGACAGGTCGCGGAAGCTGCGGCCGTTGAACCCGAGTGCGCGCAGGTCGTCGATGAACCAGTCGATGGTCTTCTCGGTGATGGTTCTGTAGCACGATCGCTCGTACTGCTGCGGCGCGATCAGGTAATTATCTGGATTGTTCGGGTCCGGAGTGCCGAGCACCTTGAACCGCAGAACGAACTGCGGGTTCCCGGTGCTCGCCTGAGTCATGTTCTGGCTGATGATTTCGCAGACGTACTGTCCCTCTGCGTAGAACGGTTTCGACATGTTACTGCGCTTGCTCCTTTTCGGTTTTCAGGGCCTTCAGGAAGTTCGCCCATGCTTCAGCCGAAGAGTTCCCCATCTCCACTTCTTCGGGGAGTCCCAACCTGTTCTTTGCGTCATAGCTGGCATGCCGCTCGGTGTAGAGCATGCGCCGCTGCCCGCCTTTGCCCTTCCCCTTCTTCGCGTTGTCTCCCGTTGAGCCGCCGACGATGGTTACTTCGTAGTTGCCGAACAGAACCACATCCGCCCACTTGTGCGTGAGCGACCACGTCTTCGTATTGCAGTCAGGCTGGTAGCGATCGTAGTCCGGGCCTTCCGGATTCTTGAAGGTCTGCACTTTCGTGTGGCACAGCAGCATGATGGCCATGCGACGCGTCGCGCGCAGCGTATCCAGCTTGGCAAGAAACTCCCGCCAGTCGGCGAGCGCTACTTCGGGACCACGCTGGTAGCCTATAAAGCCCTTTTCTGTCCAGTCGCCGCCGAAGTCGCGTGCGCAGACGTGCTCGTGGCACAGGCGCTCGGCACCGTTGAGCGTGTCCAACGCCAGCGTGCGGAAATTGTGCTCTCCAACGGAAAGAAAGTCGATTGCCGCGAGCACGTCCGACCAGGTTTGGAGTTCGGGAAAGTGCGGCACTTCAGGCAGCCGTCCGTTGTCGACCAGCGTTTCCAGGCCGGTCTCGCCTTTCGTTTCAAGGAAGATCGGCTTCACCGTCTGAGCCGCAAAGCTGGTTTTTCCCCAGCCCTCGACTCCGTGCAGCACGGTGCGGTTGGGAAGTCCGCTCCCCTTGCCGGTAATGTCGGCAATGCTGAACTTACCCGTTGGAATCGGCGGTCCCGACCTTGCTGACCGGGGCGCCGCTGTTTGAGTTGCCATCATTCTGCGGCCTCCTTAGCCGCCAAAAACCACGCTTCGAGTCCCTTGTGGAGCAGCGTTCCAAAGTACAGTGACGCACGCTCTTCGTCGTCGCTGCGTTCGACGCCGAGTTCGTAATCGTTGTAGTGTTTCCGCCGGCAGGTTTGGAAACAGCGGATACGGCTGTTTGTCAGCACATCGCGCCCGTCGCCCTCGATCGGCAATTCGGAGTGGACGCACGCCTTACGCTGCCACTTGTCGGATTCCAGTGAATCGTGGCCGGAACACACTCCCAGAAATTGACAGGGCGTGTTGTAGAGCATGCACGCTCCCGAATTCCTGACGTTCCGTTGCGTGTTTTGCACGTGGAGGATCTCCTGCCCGTGCTCCCACAGTTCTGTGGCGTACTCGTGGATTTCTGCGTCGATACGCAAGACCGAACGCCGCTGAAAGTACCGCTGCGGCCGTTCGACGGCGCAATCATAGGCGAGGCGCGCCTCATACATTTCGAGGTCCTCGCGGCCGGTCTCGCGGAGCTGGTCTAGCGCCGCCGGGCTCATCTTCCGTCCGAAATACTCGCCAGAATTGAGCACTCGCGGAACTTCCGCTTTGATGACGTTTTTCGGAGCGATGGCTAGCTTGTGGATTACGTCCCAGATAGCACCATCAACCTTCCTGCCATTGAGCCATTCCAACAGCATGTAGTGACTGACCTGCCCCTCCACGACAAGCTGTTTCCAGTACGGGGCATCCGGCGTGCTGATGTCGTCGGACGTCGTCTTGTGGTCCATGATCAGCAGCCGCCCTTCCAGCACCACACGCGCGTCCACTTTGCCGGAGACGCGGAAAGATCGGCTTTTGCGGCCCGTCTCTGGATTCCATAGGTCGGACTCGAGGAGGTATTCCACGTCCTCGACCTGCATCTCTTCGGCGCACCAGCGGGCGTCGTATCCGGCCATCAGGCCGCGGCACTTCGCTCCGATGAGAAGCTGGCCCGGGTCGGTGACGCCTGCGAGTGCGGCATTGATGGCGTCGATTGCGGCGCCGAGACGGGTTGCTAGTTCGATTTGCTCGACAGGAAGCACGTTGGTCATTTGGTGGTGGCCTCCATCGCCGAAGCGTTCTCGGTTGCCCGTGCCTTTGTCGGCTCCTCTGCTTTCACCAGCCCGATCCCGCGCAGGTCTTTCTCGCCGACAATCTGGCAGCGGAACACGCGGAACTTTCCGTCGCTGCCGACCGGGATCGCTGCGATATCGGCGGCCTCAAACTCGGCAATCAGGATGCGGTAGCCGCCCTGCCAGTGGCGCATGCACCAGTCGAGCGTGCCAAGGTTGATCCCCGCGGCGCAGTCGATCTGCTCGTCCACGCAGGCGTCGGCTACCTCGATCGCCTTTCCGACCTCATACTTGAGCCCGCCGTATTGCGGTCCCTCACCGATGGAGTTAACCAGCTTGTACGCGCGAATCTTGCCTGGCTGATCGCGCAGCATGTACAGCGGAGTCGTCAACAGTACATTTAGCCCTTTCGCGCCGCCGAGTTTCGCGCCGCCGAGTTTCGCGCCGCCGAGTTTCGCGCCGTAGAGGTCCGCGCCGCCGAGGTTCGCGCCGCCGAGGTTCGCGCCGCCGAGGTTCGCGCTGCCGAGGTCCGCGCCGTAGAGGTTCGCGCCGTAG
>JAEZIJ010000075.1 GCA_023436715.1 Acidobacteriota bacterium | reverse complement strand
AGCCTCACAGACTACTCCGGCTTACGCTGCGCGTTGGCTCTGAAGAGCATACCTCACCTCTGCCCCGTTTTCATGCTCGCGGGTGCCGCTTTCAGCGCGGCATGGCTCGAACTGTCCCCGGTTTTGGGCGGAAACAGCTCCGGTTCGTGCTATGATCGTTTCGGAGCGTATTCGAAGGCTGGCCGGTTTAGCCAATATTTGAACCTAACACTCAAATATAGGGAGTCCGACTCGGATGTGCGCCGGTGAGCAGGCTCTGATCCTACAGGATTTCAGAGAAGCCTGATGGCGCTCGGAGGACACCACCCCTTTACAAAACAGGGGTCAATGACGGCGGCCGCCACGCTCACGGGGCGCTCCTTTCTCGTCATCCCAAAATGAAGCTGCTATTTATCGGGGATGTTTTTGCATCCCCCGGCCGGCGCATAGTCGCCGAATGCCTCTCCGAAATAATCTCCACGGAACAAATCGATCTCGTAATCGCCAATGGCGAGAACGCCGCCGGCGGCTTCGGCATCACTCCGCTCGTGGCGGAGGAACTGTTCACCATGGGCGTGGACGTCCTCACCACCGGCAATCACATCTGGGATAAGCGCGAAGTCTACGATTACCTGGACCGGCAGGAGCGCCTCCTGCGGCCCGCGAACTACCCGGGACACAGCCCGGGCAGCGGGGTCCATGTCGGGCGGGGACGCAACGGCGTGCAGGCGGCCGTGATCAACCTGCAAGGGCGCACGCACATGCTGGCCATAGACGACCCGTTCCGGAAGGCCGACGAGATCCTCGCCGCGATAGACCCGGCGGTCAAAGTGCGGCTGGTGGACTTCCACGCGGAAATCACGAGCGAAAAGGTGGCGATGGGCTGGCATCTGGACGGCCGCGTCTCCGCCGTTATCGGCACCCACACGCACATCCCCACGGCCGACACGCGCATCCTGCCCGGAGGCACCGCGTACCAGACGGACGCCGGGATGACCGGACCCTATGACTCCGTCATCGGGATCGAAAAAGCGACCGTGCTGCGCCGCTTCCTCACCGGAATTCCAGTGCGCATGGAAGCGGCACGCGGTAAGGTAGAATTGCATTCTGTGATTGTGGAAGTGGAGGAGACCACCGGAAAGGCGATCACCGTGCGCCGTCACACGGTAGAGCGCGACCGCTAACGCGATGTCGCCCTGGCTGCTTCCGTTATCAGTCGAACTGCTGATTACCCTGCTGTTTGCCGGGGTGCTATTCTACCTGCGGCGCGCTCTCACGCGCAACGCGGTGGTTTTCTGGTCCGCGTTGTGGGTCATTCGGGGCTGCGTGTCGCTGTTCCTGCTGCGCTCCATGGCGGCATCGGAACAGATCCTCATCTTCTACGCCCCGCTCCAGATCGCGTTCGCAATGGCGCTGGTGGTAATCGCCGTGCGCCTGGAAGGCCAGAGGGAGCAGCTTCGCAACCTCACTGACGAGTTGATCCGCCTTCGTAAGCAGACGGCCGGGCAGCTCGATCTGGACCCGCTTACCGGACTGCTGAACCGCTCCGCTCTCTCGCGCTGGATCGATGAAGAGCACGGCTTCGACGGTCTGGTGGTGGTCTGCGACATGGACGATTTCAAAACGCTCAACGACGTGTACGGCCACCTGGTGGGCGACGAAACTCTGCGCGGCGTAGGGCACCTGGTCCGCAGTTCGATTCGCAACGAGGACCTTGCGTTCCGCTGGGGCGGCGACGAATTCGTAATCTTCTTCCGCACCGATGACACGCAACTGGTCGAGTCGCGGATGCGGGGCATCGAGGAGCACCTTCGAAACTTCTACATCCGCCATCACGGCGTAACGGCCATACGGTTCAGTTGGGGAATCGCCAGCACGAGCGGACGGCCTCTGCGGGACGGGTTGGCCGATGCCGACCGCCGCATGTATGAAGCCAAGCGCTCGCGGCGGCTGAACCCGCGCACCGGCCGGGCGTCGCACGCCTGATCGCACACGCCTGCCCTGCCGGTGTAAGATCGGATCTCATGACGAGCTCTCGATTCCACCGTTATTGGATACTGGCAGCCGCGGCGGCGTTGTTCGCATCGCCCGCTCCGGGTGCGAACGGGCGCGTAACCGTCTCTCTGGACGGGACGTGGGAGGTGGATGAAAGCGTCGCGGGAGATGCGATGCCGGCGGCCTTCCGCCATCGCGTACCGGTGCCTGGCCTGGCGAACCTGGCACAGCCTGCCTTTGCGGATGTGGATCTGTTCGACAGCCGCGAAACGCTGGCAAACAGGTCGAAGGCGACACCCGAAGAGCGGGCCGCCCCGGCCGGCGTTCCGCGGCAGAACCGGAACTACTTCTGGTACCGGACAACTTTCCGCGCGCCGGAGAAGAAGCAAGTCGCCATTCTTAAAGTCAACAAGGCGCAGTTCGGCACAGCCGTCTGGCTAAACGGAAGGAAGATCGGTGAGCACCTCGGATGCTTCTCGGCGGGCTACTTCGACTTGACCGGGGCAATGGACTGGAATGGCGCGAACCTCCTGGTGGTGCGCATCGGCGCCCACCCGGCTGCTTTGCCCGCTACCGCCCCGGCCGGCACCGATCGCGAAAAGCTGAAGTGGACGCCGGGGATCTACGACAGCGTTTCCGTGCTGCTGTCCGATAACCCGGTGATCCGCACGGTGCAGGTCGCGCCGCGCATCCGGACTTCGGAAATCGTGGTCCAGACGGTCATCAGGAATTACAGCGCGCGTCCGGTCACCTTCGAGTTGCTGCAGCGGGCGCGTACGTGGAAGGAGGAGCGCGTCGTCGCGGAGAGCCGCATGCCCATCGTGCGTCTGGAGGCCGGCGAAGAAAAGACCTGGACCCAGACTTTGAAAGTCCCCGATGCGACCCTCTGGACGCCCGAGAATCCGTTTCTGTACCAACTGGAGAGCAGCACCGGCACCGATCACGTACTGACCCGCTTCGGCATGCGCGAATTCCGTTTCGACAGCGCCACCAAGCGCGCCTACCTGAATGACCAGGTCTATTTCATGCGCGGCTCCAACATCACTCTCCACCGCTTCTTTGAGGATCCACACTGCGGTAACCTTCCGTGGCGCGAGGAGTGGGTGCGGAAGCTGCTGGTGGAGCTTCCGAAGCGGATGCACTGGAACAGCTTCCGCTTCTGCATCGGCCCCGTGCCGGACCGCTGGCTCGAAATCGCCGACGAGGCCGGGTTGCTGATCCAGAACGAGTTCTTCATCTGGCCCTATCACGATTCGTGGGACACAGGCGAAGTGGTCCAGCAGTTCGGCGAGTGGATGCGGGACAACTGGAATCACCCGAGCGTGGTCATCTGGGATGCGCAAAACGAGTGCGTGTCGCCGATCTTCGCGGAGAAGATCATTCCGAGCGTGCGGCATCTGGACCTCTCGAACCGGCCTTGGGAGAATGGCTGGAGTCTGCCCGAGGGACCTGACGATCCCGTGGAGCAGCACCCCTATCTGACTTCGGGAAAGTTGGACCTGACCGTGCTCGAGAGAGGCACTGGCGCGATTCCGGGCGCCAAGGTTCCGGGCCACGCCCAGATCATCAATGAGTACGAATGGCTGTGGCTCAATCGCGACGGCACACCCACCACGCTCACCTCGAAGGTCTACGCGGCGGCGCTCGGCGCCAACGCCACGCCGGAACAGCGGTTCGAGGAGTACGCTTACTCCCTTGCGGCCATCACGGAGTATTGGCGGGCTCACCGGAACATGGCCGGAGTTCTGTACTTTACTTTCCTGACTGCCAGCTTCCCGGGCGCTTTTACCTCCGACAATTTTCGCGACGTCGAGAAGCTCGAGTTGGAACCGCATTTCGCCGGCTACATGGAGCAGGCGTTCAAGCCGCTGGGCGTCTACGTGGACTTTTTCCAGCCGTCGCTGAAGGCCGGCTCCAGGCGATCGTTCCGCATCATCGTGATCAACGATGAACGCGAAGGTGTGAGCGGCAAGCTGGCATTGACCGTCGAAGCCCCCGGCGGCGAGGAGAAGACGCGCCAGGAGATTCCGCTCTACGTGCAGCCGAACGGACAGCAAATCTACGACATCGCTCTGGACCTGCCGCAGGCGGCCGGAAAGTATGTCTTGAAGGCGATTGCTTCTTCCGGCCGCACGAGTGCCGCGGAGGCCACCATCAGCCGCAGGCGGTTGGTTCTGACGGACGCACCCGAGGCGAAATAGGACATTGCAGCTGAACCGCGCGAGTGGGGCAGCCCCTCGGGCTGCGCCAGCCTCTCAGGCCGGCCACGCTGGCGGGCTGGGAGCCCGCCGCAGGGCGCGGCCCTGCCCCACTGGGCCGGATCCGTCTTCAAGGGAGTCCCCATGGCCCTGCGGGCGCGGATAGCGACGAAAGCCGGTGGGGCGTTGCCGCAGCCGAGAGCGGGCCGGGCCTGCCCGGCCCCGACAGGGACACCCCCCGTACTGAGCCTC
>JAEZIJ010000052.1 GCA_023436715.1 Acidobacteriota bacterium | reverse complement strand
CGTTACGGGCATGGTTCCCGATACAAAGCTTGAACTCATAACGTTACGGGCATGGTTCCCGATACAAAGCTCGAACTCATGATGTTACGGGCATGGTTCCCGATACAACGCTTGAACTAATGACGTTACAGGCATGGTTCCCGATACAAAGCTTGAACTCATGACGTTACGGGCATGGTTCCTGATACAAAGCCAGCATGAGTGCTCATACCCTCCTTGCGAGCAGCAGCGTCATGTCGTCCTGAAGCTCCGGGGAGCCGGTCCACTCGCGCACTGAATCCGTGATGGCGCGGACGATCTCATCGGAATCGCGCTCGGCATGCTTCACCACGAGGTTGGTCAGCCGCTCCTCGCCGTACATCTCGCCGAACTCGTTTTCCGGTTCCGTAATGCCGTCGGTGAAGCAGGCGAGCAGATCGCCGGGCTCGAGCTTGACTGCGCTTTCCCCATACTGCGAAAAGGAGAACGCGCCGACGACGGTCCCGGTCACGTCCAGCCGCGTGGCGGCGCCGTTGTGGACGAGAATCGGCGGAAGGTGCCCGGCGTTCGTGTAGCGCATCAATCCAGTCTCATCATCGTACAGAGCGAAGTAGAACGTTGCGAACTTCTCGGGGGGCGTATAGGCGAAAAGCTGCTGGTTGAGGCGCGATACGAGGGCGGCGGTGGAAAGCGGGACCGCCTCGCGCCCCGCGCGCAACTGGGTGCGCATCGTGGATTGGACCGTCGCCATCAACAGCGCGGCCGAGATACCTTTTCCGGCCACGTCGCCGATCGCAAGGGCGATCTTCTTGTCTTCGATGTTCAGATAGTCGTAGTAATCGCCGGAGACGAGCCGCGCGGGAGTACAGGCAGCGGTGATGAGGATGGACTTCGATTCCGGAGTGCTCTTCGGAAAGAGCTGGTTCTGGACCTCGCGGGCGATCTCGATTTCCGATTGGAGGCGCTCCTTCTCCTTCGCGACCTCGACGAGGCGCTCGAGGTTTTCCGTCATGCGGTTGAAGGAGTCGCCCAATTCCGCGAGCTGGTCGTTGCCGTGGACCTCGATCCGGTGTGAGAAGTCGCCCTCGCGCACGCGTTGCGTACCGCCATAGAGGTTATGGACCGCGCCGGTGATCGAGCGCGTGAGCCGAATGCCGATCACGGCCGAGACGAGTTCGACCACCAGGAACAGGATGGCGAGCGAGGAGAACATCCACGCGGAATAGGACGTGGCGCTAAAGTCTTTGCTCCATTCGCCACGCTCGCCGAAGATGGTCCGGAGCACGGCGGAATAACGCGTCGCAACGTGCAGCGTGACGTTTCGGGTCAGCCCCGGGGAATCCCAAATGGCCACGGTGATCGGCACCCCGTGGGAAACCTCGAAGTCAAACGAGCTCACCGAGGGCGGAACGGCCTTCGGGTCGGAGGGCACCAGAACCCGCTCGGCCTTGAGATCGGAGATGGCGAGTTGGCCGATTCCCGGCACCAGCCCGGCCAGACTCTCCTGCGTCACGGGCGCCAGCATGGTAACTTCCGTGGAATCGTGAATGGCGTGCGCCCAGATGTTCAGACTGCCGTCTTTCAGGACGAGGCCGCTGGCGTCCCGCCACGCCTCGGGCGGCGTCTGAATGGCGCCGTTCTCCGGATAGCGCCAGGTAATGTCATCGCGGATGAGGAGTTCGAAGCCGGGGAAGCGATCCCAGAAATAGGGGGCGAACCAGCGTGCGCGCTCCGTGCGCCGTTCGAGCGAGGCCCAGGCCAGCCCGCGGGCGGGCTCGAAGAGTTCGTTGGTGCGCCGTTCGAGCTCGCTGGTCACGAGATAGGCCGCGATCTGGCCTGTGAACATGCCCGCGCCGATCCAGACCAGAATGGCCATGAGCACGATGGGCACCACCGCGATGAACAGGTACGTCACGATGAGGCGGTATCGCAGCCGCCAGATCAGCTTCCTGATGCCGAACCCCGCCCATTTGATCGCTACGGCAACGCCCGCCATGAAGGCCAGAAATGCCAGCAGCAACTCGATGCCGCCTCCCGGAAGCGCATATTTCGCCGCTACGGCCAACGCCAGCAGGCAGACAAAAACCTTGTCAATCCGGCCGACTCTGCGTCTTAGGATGGCCACCCAAGGATTCCGCACCGAGCGGTATTTTAGCATCCGGGTAAATTCTCAGTTCTGTTGGGCGACAGCCCCCGTGCGTTGTTGCAGGACCCTGCCGGCGGGCTCCGGGATCGAACTGAACTCGAAGATCTGGCCCGCGGCGCGCACGGTGAAGCGGCCGGGTCCCAGGGGTCTGCCTTCGTTTCCAAAGAACACCGCGCCGTCGGTGGACTCGCCCGGCATGAGTTTCGTCGCGACCAGGGCGATGGCCGATGCGGCGGCCGCCGCCTTGAGTTTGTTCCCCCCCATTTCGGCGAGCGCGGATTGCCGGCGCTGCTCGTATCCATTGGTGGAGCGGAAGCGGCTGACGCCGTTCAGCCCCATCTCATAGGTCGAGATCAGTTTGATGACGTCGTTCCGGCTGGCGTGAGCCAGAAGCTGATCCACGACAACTCGCGCGGGCAGGGCGAACGTCACGGTTCCGTCCTCACGGCGGAAGCTGAGGTCCTCGGGGCGGACGGTCTGGGCGGTGGCCGAGCCGTTCATCACTCCGACCTGTACGATCGAATAGTCGCGCAGTTGGGCCGGCATATGGGCGAGCATCACCGTAACGCCCTTCTTGCTGAGCGTCTGGTACTTGAGGCCGCCCGATTCAAACTGAATCACCTGCGCGCCTAAACGGCACACCGTAAACATCGCCATGGCGGCCAGAGTAAAGGAGCGCGGGCTCATAAACATCATTATGCTATATTGGCCTCAAAGGGGCTGTCTTTCCAATGCAAAACGCCGGGATCCGTCCAAGCAGGTACGGTCTGCGCGAACATGGCCTGCGCAATATCAACATCGCCTACTGGAATTTAGGGACCGCACAGCTTTTGGAGCGATCCGTCGAGCGCCATGAAGGGCTGTTTGCCAGCGGCGGCCCCTTCGTCGTGCGCACGGGCCAGTTTACCGGACGCTCTCCGAAAGACAAGTTCATTGTGCGGGATGAGGTCACGGAATCGGCCGTCAACTGGGGCCCGGTGAATCAGCCGATGTCGGCGGAGCGCTTCGATCTGCTCTACACGAAGATGCTCGCTTACCTTCAGGGCCATGACCTATTCGTCCATGACTGTTTTGCCGGCGCCGACCCGAGATACACGGTGCCGATCCGTGTGATCACGCAGCGCGCCTGGCATTGCCTTTTCGCCCGGCAGTTGTTCATCCGGCCCAAGCCGGAGGCGACCGAAGACCACGCGCCCGAGTTCACCATCTTCTTCCTGCCCGGCTTCCACGCCGAACCGGCCGAAGACGGGACGAACTCGGAGACGGCGATTGTCATTGATTTCCAAAAAAAGGTGGTCCTGATTGCGGGCACGAGCTACGCAGGCGAAGTGAAGAAATCCGTTTTCACGGTTTTGAATTACCTCTTGCCCGAGCGGGACGTGTTCCCGATGCACTGCTCGGCGAACATGGGCGCGGACGGGAATGTCGCGCTGTTCTTCGGGCTTTCCGGCACCGGCAAGACGACGCTTTCGGCCGACCCCTCGCGCAGGCTCATCGGCGACGACGAGCACGGCTGGAGCGACAACGGCGTCTTCAATTTCGAAGGCGGCTGCTACGCAAAGACTATCCGGCTCTCCCGCGAGAAAGAGCCGCAGATCTGGAATGCCATCCGGTTCGGCACGATCCTGGAAAACGTCGTTATCGACACGGAGACGCGCCTCGTCGACTTTGACTCCGACGAGCATACGGAGAATACGCGCGCGGCTTTCCGCCTCGCGTTCATCGATAACGCCGTCATTCCCAGCATCGCGGGCCACCCGTCGAGCATTGTGTTCCTGACCGCCGACGCATTCGGTGTGCTGCCGCCGATTTCGCGCCTAGATTCGGAGCAGGCAATGTACCATTTCCTCAACGGGTACACAGCCAAAATCGCGGGAACGGAGCGCGGCCTCGGCAAGGAGCCCAAAGCGACTTTCAGCGCGTGTTTCGGCGAGCCGTTCCTGCCGCGGAGCCCGGACGTGTACGCGAAGATGCTGGGCGACCGGATTGAGCGCCACAAGGCATCCTGCTGGCTGGTGAACACGGGTTGGATCGGGGGCGCATACGGCGTGGGAGAGCGCATCAACCTTCCGTACACCCGCGCGATGGTGAACGCGGCGGTGGAGGGCAGGCTCGATGGAGTGCCCACGAAACCGCATTCGGTTTTCCACGTGCAGGTGCCCGAGAACGTTCCCGGCGTGCCGCCTGAAATGCTCGATCCGCGCCGGATGTGGAAAGACCAGGACGCCTATGACCGCGCAGCGCTCGATCTGAACCGCCGGTTTCATGAGAACTTCAAGCGCTTTTCGGGCGGGGCCGGCGGGGTAGTATCGGCGGGTTTCACCGCTGTTACCGAGCCGCGACCGCAAGGGAGTCCCCATGGCCCTGAGGGCCGCGGATAGCGATGAAAGCAGGTGCGTCCTTGCCGTGGCTCGGGAGCGGTCCGACAGTGGGACAGGCCTCCTGGCCTGTCCCACGGAGTCGACCGTGACTTTCAACGGAGTGCCTCATGGGCCTGCGGCCCACCAAAGGTGATGAAAACTGCGCTGGGTTTCGTGCCGTTTCAGAGCCGCGACCGGAAGGGAGTTCGGGCATGGCCCAACCGGGCCGCAGCCAAGGAATGAAAATGCGCGATGGAGGCGATCCAGCACAGTGGGGCAGGGCCGTGCCCTGCGGCGGGCTCCCAGCCCGCCCAGCTTGGCCGGCCTGAGAGGCCGGCGCAGCCCGAG
>JAEZIJ010000029.1 GCA_023436715.1 Acidobacteriota bacterium | reverse complement strand
ACCCCAGGACAGGTAAGAAGTTGATAGAACGGACTATCATTATTGCCAATACTTCTAACATGCCCGTTGCTGCGAGGGAAGCTTCAGTTTATACTGCAATGACAATTGCTGAATATTACCGTTCAATGGGATTAAAAGTGTTGTTAATGGCTGATTCAACTTCACGATGGGCACAAGCATTGCGTGAAATGTCGAATCGTTTGGAAGAACTCCCGGGACCTGATGCATTTCCAATGGACCTTCCTGCTATTATCTCCAACTTCTATTCAAGGGCCGGCTTTGTTTACCTTAACAACGGAACTACAGGGTCTATAACTTTTATAGGTACAGTATCGCCTGCAGGTGGTAACCTTAAAGAACCTGTTACTGAAAGTACACGTAAAGCAGCCCGTTGTTTCTATGGCCTTAACCAGGCACGGGCCGATAGTAAAAGGTATCCTGCGATAGACCCTATCGACAGTTATTCTAAATATCTTGAGTACCCTGAAGTACAGGAAAACCTTACTCGTAATGTAGGAAACGAATGGTTGAATAATGTCAATAAGGCAAAAGATATTTTATTGAGAGGCAAGGAAGCTATGGAACAAATTAACATCCTGGGCGATGACGGTGTTCCTATTGCTTTTCATGAAACCTTTTGGAAATCGGAACTTATTGATTTTGTCATCCTCCAACAAGATGCATTCGATAAGATTGATGCTTCAACGCCTATGAGCCGTCAGAAATATATGTTGTCGAAAGTATTGGGTGTTACGAATACCGATTTCGAGTTTAAACATTTTGAAGAGGTAAGTACATTCTTTAAAGAAATAATAAATGAGTTCCGCCAGATGAACTATACTGAATTTGAATCAGAATCATTTAAAAAACATGAACAGGTTTTAGAGGAGATTCTACAGGGAAGATCAAATTAAATAGATGCACTAAATAAAAAAGATACGAACTAATATGGAAAGCCAGGCATTTCAAAAAATATATACCAAACTCAACAATATCACAAAAGCCACTGTCACATTAAAAGCTTCAGGAGTGGGTTATGATGAAATAGCTTCTGTTAACGGGAAGCTGGCACAGGTAGTTAAGATTACAGGTGATGAAGTTACTCTTCAGATTTTTGAAGGTACGGAAGGCATCCCTACCAATGCCGATGTTGTATTTCATGGCAGGCCTCCTCAGTTAACGGTAAGTGACGACCTTGCAGGCAGGTTTTTTAATGCTTTTGGTGATCCTATTGACGGAGGGCCGGATATTCAGGGTGAAATACGTGATATCGGTAGTCCGTCAGTGAACCCGGTTCGAAGGATACAACCTTCCAACCTAATTGCAACAGGAATTGCAGGTATCGACCTTAACAATACCCTGGTGTCGGGGCAGAAAATACCTTTTTTTGCAGACCCCGATCAGCCCTATAATCAGGTCATGGCAATGGTTGCTCTGAGAGCAAAAACTGATAAAATTATATTGGGTGGCATGGGGCTTACCAACGATGATTACCTTTATTTTAAAAATGTGTTTGATAATGCTGGTGCCCTCGACCGGATTGTGAGTTTTGTAAATACTACTGAAAATCCACCTGTAGAACGTTTATTGGTGCCCGATATGGCATTGACAGCTGCTGAGTATTTTGCAGTTGATAAGAATGAAAGTGTATTGGTACTGCTGACTGATATGACCCTTTATGCTGATGCTTTGAGTATAGTTTCCAATCGTATGGATCAAATACCATCCAAAGACAGTATGCCGGGCTCCTTGTATTCTGACCTGGCACGTATCTATGAAAAAGCAGTGCAGTTTCCTTCGGGTGGTTCAATCACTATTATTGCTGTTACTACACTTTCGGGAGGGGATATCACTCACGCAATTCCGGATAATACCGGCTATATAACCGAAGGTCAATTATTCTTGCGCAGAGATACTGAAATTGGAAAAGTTATAGTTGATCCCTTCCGTTCCTTGTCCCGCTTGAAACAGCTCGTTATTGGAAAACAGACCCGGGAGGATCATCCGCAGGTGATGAATGCTGCTATCCGGTTATATGCCGATGCAGCAAATGCACGTACCAAACTTGAAAATGGTTTTGACCTGACTGATTACGATGAACGAACTCTGCGTTTTGCCAGGGAATATTCCGACCGCATCCTGGCTATTGATGTTAATGTTGATACCGATACAATGCTTGAAATTACATGGCAATTATTTTCTAAACATTTCAGTAAGGCAGAAGTCGCCATTCGTGAAAGCTTGGTAGAAAAGTTCTGGGTACAATAGTTCTTAAAACCGGTATATATGCAACTACCAAGATATTTTAAAATTTAAAAAATTGATACGTGGCCATTAGTTTTCAATACAATAAAACAGCGTTGCAAGCACTCGACAAGCAGCTGAAGGTAAGGGAAAGAGCTTTACCTACCCTGAAAAATAAGGAGTCAGCATTGCGGGTGGAAGTTAAAAGGGCCAAAGACAAGGCTGCGGAACTTGCTGAACAATACAACCGGCAGATTACCGGCTATGATAGTATTGCAAGGTTGTGGGGAGAATTTGACCAGTCACTCATCCGAATCAGCGATGTCAGACTTTCTTCAAAAAAAATTGCAGGGGTCTTCACACCTGTCCTTGATGATATTGATTTCGAAACCGATACTACCAATCTTTTCAATGAACCGTCGTGGTTTGCTGAAGGTATTTCTAT
>JAEZIJ010000020.1 GCA_023436715.1 Acidobacteriota bacterium | reverse complement strand
GCTTCAATGTTTTCTGTCATCTTTTTTGCAACTTCTTCAGACTCACAGATTAGTGCAGCTGGATGACAAAGCTCATGACGTTCGGTATGCCATAAGAAATCCAATAAGAGAAGGTGATCCTTTCCGGGATGCAGTCGGGTACCGCGCCCAACCATCTGAACATATAAGCTTCTGATTTTAGTTGGCCTGAGGACCACAATGCAGTCAACACTCGGACAGTCCCAGCCTTCCGTAAGTAACATAGAGTTGCAAATAACATTGTATTTTCCTGAATCAAAGTCGGATAATATTTGCTCTCTGTCCTGGCTGTCTCCATTAACTTCTGCAGCTCTAAAGCCTTTACTATTTAAAATATCTTTGAACTTCTGACTAGTTTTTATTAAAGGAAGGAATACAACTGATTTACGGTCCGCACAGCATTTTAACATTTCATCTGCTATACTTTCGAGATATGGTTCCAATGCATTGCCTAGATCACTATTTTTAAAATCACCGGCCTGGACACTGACTCCGGATAGATCCAACTTAAGAGGAATAGTCTGAGCTTTGATAGGGCATAAATAACCTTCTTTTATCGCCCGGGGTAAAGTATATTCATAAGCTAGGGATTCAAAGAATTGACCTAAGTTTCGCATATCCCCACGATCTGGAGTTGCTGTAACTCCCAATACTTTAGCTTCATCAAAGTGGTTTAATACACGCTGGTAACTGTCAGACAGGCAATGATGGGCTTCGTCAATAATAATTGTGTTGAAATAGTCTTTTGGGAACTGCTGCAGCCTTTTCTCTCTCATGAGAGTTTGTACAGAGCCAACAACTACTCTGAACCAACTACCAATACAGGATTCTTCAGCTTTCTCCGTAGCGCAACCCAAATTTGTAGCCTTTTTCAATTTGTCTGCAGCCTGATCGAGGAGCTCTCCACGGTGAGCGAGTATTAAAACCCGTTCACCGTTTCTGACACAATCTTCAGTTACTTTAGAGAAAATGATTGTCTTACCTCCACCAGTCACTAGAACCAGAAGTGTTTTCCTGATACCTTTTTGCCACTCAGTCAGTACAGCCTCCTTGGCCTGTTGCTGGTATGGTCTTAGCTGCATAACTAAAACCTCCCTGCCTCAAAGGTCTTTTGAGCAGCCGGCTGAGAATTGTTAGTTGTTGGCTTAACAGCCTCCGGATCATAGAACCTTTTGATCTCATTTGAGGACATTTCACGACCGTCATCAGTCTTCCAGGTTCTGATACCAACTTTGCACCTACCCTTTGAGCCAACAACTGCATTCCAGTTCATAGTGGCACGTTCACCCTTTTTTCTTTGACCAATTGCGGTAAAGAATGCACATAGCATACCTTCTGTCTTAGTATGAAGGAAAAGGTTATGCTTTATTGTGGAAACTCCTTCAGGCGCATCAATTTTGATATGTATTACTGCTTTGTTGCAGGCTGGCAGCTTATCGCTACCGTTATGCCTTGCTCTTTCAAACTCCGTTACCTCAAAATCATAATCACCTTCCGGGAGTATAACAAAATCCGGACCGTCATTTTCTATTACTTCATTCCATCCAAGTTCACGTTCATTACCCATAGTTAAATATCTCCTTTTCAATATGTTTAGAATGGTGCTATTTCTTTACTTCTCAATAAATCAATTACATTAAAAACCTGTGGCCACGCTGCTATCAGTACACCCGATACAAATTCATTCGGGTATGCTTTGAAAGGTGTATCAGCAGGGAAATACCCTTTATATGCAACTGCATCCTGAATTTCTTTAAGTGTTACCTGTTTTTCATTCATCAGTGCTGCCAGCGCTTTTGGAACAATAGAAATATCTTCATTAGTCACTGTTGGTGCTGCTTGTTGTACTGGGGACTGCTGTTGAGGATCTGCCGGTAATTGCTGCTGAATATGTACATTGGCAGACTTATTCTCTGTAACTGTAGGTGCTGGAACGTCCTGTTGCTGTACTGGCTGAGCTGAGACGTATTGCACTGGTGCTGCTGAACCCTTAACAGGAATAAATGGAGCAATCACAGAATAGTCAAAATCAACATCAGGAGGCAGGTTGTATCTGTTCTTTGCATCCCAGCAAGGATGATGGCTGGTATGCATAACTCTTTTGCCACCTTGCGCCTTGTTCTTGCCTTTCGATGTCCCCTGGCCATCAACATTTACAACGTATGTCTGGTAGTTAACGAACAATACTGCATCAGCCCATTCCTTCAACAGCGGGGCAGTTTTTTTCTGGAGCTTCATTTCCCACCGATCATAAGCACCCATTTCGTCCGGCTGCTCAAACTTTCTCATTTGAGCATGCGCTGTAAAGACCACATTGACTCCCATGTTTACAATCTCTTCAAGGGTATTAAGTAGCTTACCAAAATCTTCTCCAAGGTAAACATATCCTTTACCATAACCAAAGTCTTCTATTCCAGCCTTTTGAGACTTTGCACATAAATCTTCTGAGCAAAGCTTTTCGGCCCAATCCGCTGTGTCTATTACCAATGTTCCACATACCTCAGGGTGCACATATACATAATTGACGTCATCCAATAACATCTGCCAACTATAAGGCTTAGGAAGACGTGCGACATCCATGAACTTTGTACTTCCTTCTGTGTCAATAAAAAGAGCTCCTGGGAACATGGACGCGAAGGTCGATTTCCCTATACCTTCAGGGCCGTAAATTACAATCTTTTGAGCGCTTTTAATAACGCCTCTAGCTATCTCCATCAAAATTCACCTGCTTTCCATTTCTGACTATTATCTATAATAGGGTCACTTGGCCTTTCGCCTGCAGAGTACCCATCTTCTATAATGATGCTGCATTCATCACCGGTACTTACCCTGGTTGCTATAACCTGGAGGCCTTCCTGTTCAAGCCACAACCCAAATTCCTGAAGAGTATCTAAATCCATCTGTTCAAGCTTGTCCATCAGCACAAATCCACATTTCGGGTTGAGCTTTCGTACAATTGCTACAGCTACCCTGAGCTGCTCAGATCCACTCATGCAATCCCACTTCTTACCGTTATATGTAAGCTCACCATCCTCAACAGATAGTCCTGGCAACGGTAGGTTCGCATTTTTCAGCAAATCAATTTTTGACTGCCTTACATTGTCAATCTGAGTGGTGAGGGTATTGTACTGATTTGCATAATCCAGGGCATCATCTTCAGCTTTGTCCTTGTCGAGATTAGCTCTGACCTTACGATTGATCTCCTCGATGTTGGCAATGTTACGTTCGAGTTCTTCTGTTGATTCATCGTGTAACTGTTCCGAAGTTTTGTAAGCAATTGTCATATCCTGATCAACCTGAATAAGCTGTTTTTGGTATTTATCAAGCTCTTCCTTTAAAGAATTCACTTTTTCAGCAAGCCGATTTCTCTCAGCGTGGAGACTTAATGCTTTGTCACGCTTCCGTTGATTCTCACCATTTCTGGCCAGAATCTCTTGCTGCTGTCTGATTAATTCTGATGCAGATACCGGTACCTTTGGAGCATCAGGATAATACGGCTGCTCCTTAGCAAACTTTTTCTTCTGATCAGCAATCTGTCCAATAGTAAGACGTTTATTATATAGTTCTTTTTCCTGACGTTCGTATTCATAGAGTTGAGCGCCGGCGCCAATTATCTTGAGAAGAGTTTCAGCCTTTTCCCTGTTGGATGAATTCATGAACTTTGGAAGGTCCAATGCCAGCTGTTCAACAAATTCGTTTAGGAGCTGCTGGCCGGCTTTAGTTCCTGTTGGATCAGTGACCTTCAGGTCGCTATTTTTACCTTTACGTTCCACAACCAGCCCATTGCTCAACACAATATGTAAGTTTGGTGGAATAACTGAGCCTTCACGTTGCGCTTCAGATGGGCGGAATTTCTCACCACCCAGTACCCAGGCAATTGAATCAAGCACTGTAGTTTTTCCCTGACCGTTTTTACCTCCTAAAATAGTGAGCCCGCTTGCAGTTGGCTCGATTTTAACGGCCTTTACTCTCTTCACATTTTCAATTTCAAGCTTATTTATTTTGATAGTATCCATTTATTCATGATCCTCACTTTCAAATATGTTTTTCTCATACCATTTTTTATATTCAGGATCCATTTCACCAAGCTCATATACACTGTTTTTAGTTACTGCTACTCTATTAGCTATATCTATACTTAGCAATATAGATGTATTAACAGGGACACCTTCATTAAATTTTGAATGGCCATAAACATTGCCATTTATAAACCTTTTTCGAATCTCAGGTGCAATAAAATCCTGACTAGGGCTTTCACAAATCTTCCAATTTTCAAGTCGTGGCATATTTACAATTGACTCCTTCCGGTATATAATTCTTTTAGAATGTTATTTGTTAGCGCCTTCTATGGGTGCTTTTTCTTTTTGTTTTTCTTCGTTGTACAGTTCTTCGATAACTTTTACTGCATCTGAATATGTAGCTTCCACAGTTAACGTTTCACGGTCTCTTATCTGTGTCATGCAATAACGATTTTCATTCCTTTTGTCAGTAATGATTGAGTAAACCAGATGCAATGCACTTGCTTTATTCATTTACCAAACCTCCAATTTCATTTATTAATACTACTGCGGCCAAATATAGAACTGGTATTAACACCTCACCACCCACTGCCTGGTATCCTCGTTGATCATTTGCAATGCCATTGAGTTTAGGTACCAAAAGGCATCAAATAATGAATCCCACAACCAGTAATGCAATTTTCTTAATCTTTGTACACCTAGGGCAAACATAGGGTTTATTAAGCTTTTTATGTATGCTTACACTCCATGGTTGTCCACATTTTGTGCAAGTAGCCCGCATTATTTAGCCCCCTTAAGTTCTTTTCTGCAGCTCTGGCAAATGTTCTTACCTTTGTAATCTGTTACATCTTTTGCTTCTCCGCAGAATACGCATTCTCGCTCATATTTCTCGAGAATTATCGAATTGCCATCTACGTAGATCTCCAGCGCATCCCCCTCATTGATCTCAAACGTTCTTCTTAACTCTTTTGGAAGAACTACTCTCCCCAGCTCATCAATCTATCTCACAATAGCCGTTGCTTTCATACCAATTACCATCCT
>JAEZIJ010000120.1 GCA_023436715.1 Acidobacteriota bacterium | reverse complement strand
GGCCAGGAGGCCTGTCCCACTGTCGGATTCGATCACGGGCCACGCATGCGTGGCCCCTACAATAACTCGCAGCGACGCGCCGACTTTCATCGTTATTTGCGGCCCGCAGGGCCATGGGGACTCCCTCGCGGTCGCGGCTCGGAACCGGCACGAAACCGCAGGGGCGCGCCCGGTGATTTTCAACGCAGCGGTCCGGCTACGCGGGCCGTTCCTTCATTTCCGGAGTGAAGCGGGTAAGGCCGGCGGAGAGGGCAAGCTGGGTGAGTCCGGCGATATTATTCACGCCGATTTTCTTCATCATTGTCTTGCGATAGCTGCGGACCGTCTGGAGGCCGAGGTCCAACATGACCGCGATTTCCTTGCTCGTCTTGCCTTCGGCCACCAGGCGGAGCACCTGCAACTCGCGCGGCGAAAGCGTGTCGAGAACGGGCGGCAGTGCCTTGGATTCCAGGTCGCCCCGCTGTATGCGGGTCTGGACGCGATCAGCGACTTCGGCGCAGAGATAGAAACCGCCCTTCGCAACTGTGCGCAGAGCATCCAGCAAATCGTCGGACGAAGCATTCTTCAGGACGAAGGCGCGGGCGCCCGAACGGATCGCCCCGACCACTGAGCTCTCGTCATCGTACATCGAGAGGATGATCACCTTGCAGTCCGGGCAGTGACGCATGATCTCGATGGTGGCTTCGATGCCGTTTAGCCCAGGCAGGCCAATATCCATCAGGACCAGGTCGGGCTTGGCTCTCTTGCAGAACTGGACCGCCTCGGCCCCGTTCTCGGCCTCACCGACTACCTTGAACTCGTCGCGCCGCTCGAGAATGGATTTGATGCCGTCGCGAAAGATTTTGTGGTCGTCAACGAGAAGAATCTGGTAGGACATTTAGGCCTCAAGCCTTGGCGCAAACTGCGCGCCGCATGGTAAACAGGACCCTGAAACTTACAAAATCAGGTTGCATTCTCACCTCGGCGTCCGAAAAAGGCTCTCACAATTGTACCCTTTTCCGGCAGACTCGCAACCGAAAACTGAATCCCTGCCTGCGCTGCCTGATATTTCATCAGGTGCAAACCCAGCCCGCCCGAATCTTTTTCGGAGGGAAATCCTTTTCCGTTATCGCGAATTTCCATAGTGACGCCCCGCTTCGACGGCTTCACCAGGATCTCCACCTGAGTACCGCCCGAATGCTGCACGGCATTCTGCAGCCCCTGCTCCGCGATTTTGTACAATGCCGTGGCGGGCTGCACCGGAACGCGCACGGAGGAATCGAAAAGCAGGCGGATACTGCCTGGAAACGCCTTCCTAAAACGGCCAACCAGGCGGTCAAGAGCAAACGGCAGTCCGGCCCGTTCCACGATGGAAGGGTTTAACTCATAACTCAAATCGCGGACCTGGCTGACAGCCGTTTCGAGCACTTTCTGGATTTCCGCGATTCGGCGGGAACCTTCGTCAATATTCTCTTTAATGTCCATCCGCAGCAGGTCAAGCTGAAGCCCGATGGCACTCAGCACCTGCCCTACCTCGTCGTGCAAGAGCCGGGAGATCCTTGCTCCCTCCTGTTCTCGCGTGTTCATCACGCTCACAAGCAGGTTGGCAAGTGCACGTTCCTGATCGGTCGCGAATGGCATCTCTAGATCGTAGAACGTGGATTGTTAATGGTGCGATCTACGCCTTCTTCCTTCCTAAAACTTTGCGGGCCGCTGCCAGCAGGTTGGCAGCCCGCATTCCGTACTTATCGAGCAAGCCGTCGGGCGTACCCGTTTCGGCATAGCCGGCAAGTCCGACAAACTCCATCGGGCAGGGGCAGGTTTCAGCCACTACCTGGGCCACGCGAACCCCGAGCCCGCCGTCCACCAGGTGCTCTTCGGCAACCACGATCGCGCCGGTTTCGCCGGCCGCGCGCCGGATGGCTTCCCGGTCGATCGGCTTGATTGTGTGGATATCGATGACGCGGGCCGAAACGCCCTCGGCCTCGAGCGCCTCATGGGCGCGGATAGCCTCCGCCACCAGCAACCCGCTGGCGATGAACGTCACGTCCTTGCCCTCGACTACTTCGATGGCCTTCCCGATCTCAAACTTCTGGTCCGCCGCGTAGATCACCGGGGTTTTGGGGCGCCCGGTGCGGATGAACACCGGCCCGACGTATTCGGCGGCGGCGCGAACGAGCGCTTTTGTCGCAACTTCGTCCGCGGGCGAGAGCACAACGAAACCGGGCAGCGCGCAAGCCAGGCTAAGGTCCTCCACGCTCATCTGCGACGGCCCGTCCTCGCCGATCGAAATCCCGCTATGCGTGCCCACGATCTTCACGTTCGTGTTCGTGTAGGCGGCCGCCACCCGCAACTGCTCGAATCCCTTGTTCAGAATGAAAGCCGAAAAACTCGCCGCGAACGGGATCTTCCCGCCAAGCGCAAGCCCGGCCGCAACGCCGACCATGTTGGATTCGGCGATGCCGCACGAAACGAACCGGGCCGGGAATTCCTGGGCAAAGAGCGAAGTGTAAGTGGATTTCGAAAGGTCCGCGTCAACCGCCCATATCTTGTCGTTCTCGCGGCCCAACTCCGCCAGCGCCTTGCCGAAAGCCTCGCGCGTTGCCGCTCCCAACTTCAATTCGAATTTCGCTTTGACCGCCATTACGCGAGCTCCTTCAGCGCCTGTTCCACTTCCTGTTTGCTCGGGGCCACACCGTGCCACTTGGGGTTGTTCTCCATGAACGATACACCCTTACCTTTTACAGTGTGGGCGATCAGCACGGAAGGCTTGCCCTTCACCGATGCCGCCTCGGCGTAAGCCGCCTGGAGCGCCGGAATGCTGTGTCCGTCCGCCTCGATTGCGTGCCAGCCGAACGAACGCCACTTGTCGGCCAGCGGCTCCAGGCCCATGATGTCCTTCACGAAGCCGTCGAGCTGAATTCGATTGTAATCCACGATTGCCAGAACATTATCTAATTTGTGGAAGGCGCCGAACATAGCGGCTTCCCAGATCTGGCCTTCCTGGATCTCGCCGTCGCCGAGCATGACGTAGGTCCGCGACGGCCGGCCATCCGCGCGCGTCGCCATACCGAGTCCCACCGCAAGCGAGAGCCCTTCACCCAGCGAACCTGTGGAAGCCTCGAGCGCCGGCAGGAAGCGTCTGTCCGGGTGACCCTGGTAAATCGAGCCGAGTTTGCGGAGCGTCTTCAGTTCGTCCACCGGGCAATAGCCGCACTCTGCCATCACAGCGTACAGGACCGGCGCGGCGTGCCCCTTCGAGAGGATGAACCGGTCGCGGTCGGGCCACTCGGGATTGGCAGGATCGTGCCGCATCGCGTCCCAGTACAGCGTGACCAGAGTTTCGACCGCCGAGAGGGATCCGCCCGGATGGCCGGATTTCGCTTCCCCGAGCATGGTGATGATGTGCCGGCGGATCACCCTGGAGATTTCTTGAAGTTTTTCAACGTCCTGCGTGTGGATCATCAGCTCCTTGACTCCAAAGATCTTAGCATAGCAGGCATTTCGAACAGGATTGAGCAGCAAAGGCCGGGTTTTTACGTTCGCCTATTGACCTGCTCCACCTGCAAGTTATAGATTTGCCTCATGCCTGACGAAATCACACAAGTAAGTTTCTATGTCGGCACCATGCCGCACAAGGTGGGCGAGGGCGCCCGATTGCTGAATGCGTTGAAGGAAGCCGGAGTGAATCTGGCCGGTTTTCTGGGCTATCCCAAGAGCGCCCGCATCGCCGAAGTCATCCTTGTACTCGACGAGAAGGCGCCGTCGCCGGGACGGGCCGCAAAGAAAGCCGGGATCGAACTCGGCAAGAAGCAGAAGGCGTTTCTGGTTGCCGGAGAGGATCGTCCGGGAACGGTGGCCGAGAAGGTTTCGGCGCTCGCAGCGGCCGGCATCAATATCGTTTCGGTACACGCGCTCGCTTCGGCGGGCCGGTACTCCGCGCTGGTGTGCGTCGATCCCGCCGATTTCCGCAAAGCGGCTAAGGCGCTCACAATATAAGGTAGGGCCGGGCGTGCCCGGCCCCTCACCATGAAGAAGCAGAAGCCGATCACGATGTCGCGGCAGGAGGTTCGCAAGAGCATCCGCAAACCCATGCCTCCACCCGCCAAGGTCGAGAAGAACCGCCGCAAGGAGCAGCGCAACCGCGAAGTAGAGCAGGAACAGCGCGATTTGTGACAGAATTGTCTCCTTTATGAGACAGAGGCTTCTCTCCTCGCTGTTAGCCTTAGGCTGCCTCGGACTCTGCGCGGGCCAGCCATCCACTCCTCCCGGCCCCGATTCGCTTGCCGAGTTGCGCAAGCAGTTCACCGCGCCCCCCGCCGAGTACAGCACACTGCCGTTCTTCGTCTGGAACGGTGAAGTGACCGAGGCCGATATCGACAAGTACCTGGCCGACTACAAATCCCAGGGCGTACAGGGCTTCTTCATCCATCCCCGCCCCGGCATGATCACGCCCTACCTTTCCGACCGCTGGTTCTCGCTGATCCGTTACACGGCCGACCGCGCGAAGAAATTGGGCATGCAGGCCTGGCTCTACGACGAAAACTCCTATCCGAGCGGCTTCGCAGGCGGCCACGTCCCGGCGCAGATGCCCGAATCCTACAACGAAGGACAGGGGCTGGTTCTGCGGAAGCTCACGCAAATCGACGATGCGAAGAAGTACAAGCTGATCCTGAAGAGAAATGGAGCGGCGTTCGAGGACGTCACGGCTCGCGGGACCGGCGAACAGGGCGACTACTACGCCTTCGAACTTGCGTTCTACGATAAGCGCGCCTGGCACGGCGGCTTTTCCTACGTCGATCTGCTGCGCCCCGGCGTCACCGAAAAGTTCATCGAGGTCACGATGCCGGGCTATGAGCGCACGCTTGGCGCAGACCTCGGCAAGACCGTCCCCGGCATCTTCACCGACGAGCCGAACATCAACCCGCCCAAGCGCGGCGCGATCCGGTGGACGCCCGACCTCTTCCAGCAATTCCAGAAGCGCTGGGGCTATGACCTCGTGCCGCGTCTGCCTGGGCTGTTCGAGGAAACCGGCGACTGGCGCAAGGTTCGGCACGACTACTACGCCCTGCTCCTTCAACTTTTCATCGACCGCTGGAGCAGGCCTTGGGAACGCTACGCGCAGTCGCACAAGATCCTGTGGACCGGACACTACTGGGAGCACGGCTGGCCCAGCCCCAACGACGGCCCGGACAACATGGCGATGTACGCCTACCACGACGTCCCCGCGATCGACATGCTCTTCAACCAGTTCGATGATGGCGTGAACGCGCAGTTCGGCAACGTGCGCGCGGTGAAGGAGTTGTCGAGCGTCGCTAATCAATTAGGGCGCCGCCGCAGGCTCAGCGAAACCTATGGCGGGGCCGGATGGGAACTGCGCTTCGAGGACATGAAGCGGCTGGGCGATTGGGAGTACGTGCTCGGCGTTAACATGATGAACCAGCACCTCTCGTTCGGGACGCTCGCCGGCGCGCGCAAGTACGACTATCCGCAGTCGTTCACTTACCACGAGCCATGGTGGCAGCACTACAACGTGCTGGCCAATTACTACGCGCGGCTCTCGCTCGCCCTCTCCACAGGCGAACAGATCAACCGCATTCTCGTGCTTGAGCCCACGTCCTCCGCCTGGATGTACGCGGCCTCCCAGCCGAACCCCGGCATGATGAACGTAGGCACTGCTTTCCAAGCTTTCATTACGCGCCTGGAGGCGTTGCAAACGGAGTTCGACCTCGGCTGCGAAAACATGGTCAAGGAGAACGGCAAGGTTGACGGCGCCCGCTTCATCATCGGCCGGCGCGCTTACGACACGCTGGTACTCGCGCCCGGAACGGAGAACCTCGAGTCCTCGACTGTTGAGCGGATCGCGGCGTACCTGAAGGGCGGAGGCAAGGTCCTCTCCTTCGTCGACCCGCCGCGCCGCGTGGACGGAGCCGAAAGCGGACGCGTCGCCGAACTGGCCTCGCAGTATTCCGCTCAATGGACTCGCGCGGACTCGGCAGAAGCGCTCGCCAACCCCGAGTTTTCCGCCGTTTCAGGCCACCTCCTGCACCAGCGCCGGAACCTGACGGACGGCCAACTGCTGTTCCTCACCAACAGCAGCCTGGAACAGCCCGCCTCCGCGAAAGTGAACTGGAACGCGCGGACCGCCACCCAATTGGACCTATTCACGGGCAAGATGGCCGCCTATCCCGTGCGCGGCGGCGTTGTTGACGTCACCCTGCCTCCCGCGGGTAGCCTGCTCCTGGTAACGGGCGGAACTGCCGCGTCGCCTACCGCCGCGCCGCCTGCCCAGGGACGGGCGCTTGTCGCTGGACCTTCCGTGGTTAGGCGCCTGTCGCCCAACGTCATTCAGATCGACTACTGCGACCTCACACTCGCGGGCAGCACCTACCCCGGGCTGTATTTCTACAGGGCGGCCGACAGGGTTTTCAAACACTACGGCTTCGCGGAAGGCGATCCATGGAACACCGCGGTCCAGTACAAGACCGGCATTCTGGACCGGAACAAGTTCCCCGCCGATTCCGGCTTTGAGGCCGCGTTCCACTTCGATGTCGATGCCGCGGTGGACAAGTCCACGCTCCAAGCGGTTGTCGAGCGTCCCGAACTCTGGCAGGTCTCGGTCAACGGCAAGCCGGTGAAGAACCGTCCCGACGCGTGGTGGCTTGACCGCGCTTTCGGCGTCTACTCCGTCGGGTCCCTCGTCGTACCCGGCCGCAATACCATCAAGCTCGTCGCCAGACCGATGTCGGTCCACAACGAATTGGAGCCGGTGTACATCGTGGGCGAGTTCGGCGTCTCCGCGCAGGATAAGGGATTCAGGCTCGTGGCCCCCACACCGCTTTCGCTCGGCTCCTGGAAAGAACAGAACCTGCCGTTCTACTACCAGAGCGTCTCCTACTCGAAAGAGGTGAGGACGAGCGGAGGCCGCACGAAGGTCCGGCTCGGGAAATGGAACGGCACGGTCGCCGAGGTCCGTGTGAACTCGAAACCGGCTGGCATCATTGCGTGGCAACCTTACGAACTCGACATCACGGAATCGCTCGCGCCCGGAGTGAACCGCGTGGAAGTGGTTGTGTACGGATCGCTGAAGAACCTGCTCGGCCCGCATCACGGCAAGATCAACCGCGGGCTCACCTCGCCCTGGGGTTTCCGCTCCGCGCCGGATCAAATCCCGCCCGGAACGGCCTACGACATGGAAGGGTACGGGCTCATGGAGGATTTCTCGATCGTCAGGTAAGGATTGGCAAACCGCTCCCTCGCGGTCGCAAGGGAGCGGTTTACAAATGGCTGAGGTGCGCCATTGATGGTAGGATAAAGCCTTCAACCTCATTCATCCATGAAGAAGCTGTTTCTTACTGCCATTCTGGCCGGCTCCTTGTCGCTACTGTCGGGGCAAAGCCCGTTCTCATTTCGCGAACTCGATTCCGACTCGCTCGAACTCTCCGACGGCGGCAAGCCTGTGTTCGTCTACAACTTCGGGATGATCCTCAAAAAGGGTTTCCCCGATGAGATGCGCCGCTCCAGCTATCTGCATCCCGTATACGCCCCGGACGGCACGCTGCTTACCGATGATTTCAACCCGGACCATCCGCATCACCGCGGCATCTCGTGGATGTGGCCGGTGGTGATGGTGGACGGCAAGACCTACGACCTGTGGACCGTCGGGGGCATCCGTCAGAAGTTCGAGCGCTGGACGGCGCGCGAGGTCAAGCCGACGTACGCCGTGCTCGGGGTCGAAAACGGCTGGTACATCGGAGACCGCAAGGTGGTCAAGGAAGAGGTCGAGATTCGCGTCGAGACGGCCCGCAACAACGCCCGCCGTCTGGAGTTCACTCTGAAGTTCGACTCCGTCAAGACGCGCGTGGAGATCGCCGGGACGCCCGATCAAAACAAGGGATTTGGCGGGTTCTGTTTTCGCTTCGCCCCACGCGACGGCGGTACCGCGAAGACGATTATCCGGACGGATGCGGGGATAGTGCAGAAGGACGGCATCCAGTCAATACACTCCTGGGCGCAACTCGAAGGAACCTTTGGGAATCATCCGGGCGGCGCCCGCATCGAAGACCTGCGCTCCAATCCCGGTTATCCGAACCCGTGGCTGCTGCGCCACGGTTTTGGATTCCTGAACGTGTCGTACCCCGGCCTGCGCCCGGCCGAAATCGACGGGCACCCGCTCGTGCTGAAGTACCGCGTCACGCTCTTCTCGGGCGCATCGAAGCTGGATTAATTACCCTGGCTCAGATTCTTCCGAGCCCGTTGAGCAATCCTTTCAGCGCAATCCGCGCTACGACCAGTGCGACCCAGAACGACACGGCGGCAGCGGCCGCTGTTCCCGTTACGATTCCAAGGGTGTCCATTGCTTGCTCGCCTCCGATGCCGAGCGGACCGCGGCACACGAGAAGCTCACCAGGTGAATCGCACTTCGCAGGTGACGGCCAGCGGGACAAGGAATTCAATCGTCCGCCTGCCCGTATTTCTGTAGGGTGTGCTGCACAGTTGGGAGGCCTGTGCCTCGAGTTTCTCGCTGCCTGGGCAGGGCCAGCCCGTCCCTTTGCGACACTGGCTGAAGGGTTCCACGGCTCGCAGCGCCAACAAGCTCCTGGGTCGAACCGGGCAGCGGTTCTGGCAAGACGAGTCTTACGAAGATTGGATTCGCATGCAGAGTGAGATGGAAAGGTTTGTGCGCTACTGAGGGAAACCCGGTGAGTGCGGGATCTTGGTCGAGCGCTGCCCCACGGTTTGGTCAAACCGGGAGGCCTGTGCCACGGCGGGCAGAGATCTCACACTTTCACGGTGGCGCCGAGTTCCTTGACGATGCTGCCGAGGAACGACCGGGCGTCGCCGAACAGCATCAACGTCTTTTCCATGTAATACAGGTCGTTGTCGATCCCGGCGAACCCCGGGCTCATGCTGCGCTTGATGACCATCACGGTGTGAGCTTTGTCCACGTTGAGGATCGGCATCCCGTAAATCGGGCTGCCCGGATCGGTGCGCGCCGCCGGATTCGTCACGTCGTTTGCGCCCACGACGAGAGCCACGTCGGCCTGGGC
This sequence comes from Acidobacteriota bacterium, assembly GCA_023436715.1. Taxonomy (GTDB): domain Bacteria; phylum Acidobacteriota; class Terriglobia; order Bryobacterales; family Bryobacteraceae; genus Fen-330. The sequence goes on along the minus strand of JAEZIJ010000120.1, from coordinate 5,341 downwards.
GAAATCGGAGTTGATGTCGTCCATTTCGTAGAGCTTGTCGTACGGGATGTCGGCCTCGGCAAGCAGCACGTTCATGTGACCGGGCATGCGGCCGGCAACGGGGTGTACCGCGAAGCGGACATCGACGCCTCGCTTCGTAAGGAGGTCGTACAACTCGCGGATCTTGTGCTGGGCCTGGGCGACAGCCATTCCGTAGCCCGGAACGACGATGACCATGCGGGCCATGTCAAGGATGCCGGCGGCGTCTTCCGGGGTGGCTGAGCGGACAGGCCGCTGCTCCGCATGGGCCGAGGGCCGCACCTGGCCGAACGCCCCAAACAGCACGTTGGAAAACGAGCGGTTCATGGCGCGGCACATGATGATGGAGAGGATGAAACCGGAGGAGCCGTCGAGCGTGCCGGCGATGATCAGCAGCTTATTGTCCAGCACAAAGCCCATGGCCGCGGCGGAAAGGCCGGCATAGGAATTGAGCAGGGCAATCACCGTGGGCATGTCCGCGCCGCCGATGGGAATGATGAGCAGCACGCCGAAGGCGAGCGCGAGGACGGCGAAAACCGGAAACATCCAGGTGCGTTCGGGATGCATGATGAGCAGCACTCCCAACGCGATCGCCGCGCAGAACAGCCCGAGGTTCAGAAAGTTCTGGTTGCGATAAACAATGGGGCGCGTGGGCAGAATCTCCTGCAGCTTGCCGAACGCCATGAGGCTTCCGGTGAAGGTGAGAAAACCCAGCAGCGTCTCGGCGATGATCGCCGCCATCACAAAGCCGTGCGGCTGATGTTGGTAATACTCGGCGGCGCCGATGAGCGCGGCGGCGAGTGCGCCGAAAGCGTGAGAGAGCGCGGTTCGCTGGGGGACGGCGGTCATCGGCATGAGATAAGCGAGCGGCACACCGATGGCGGAGCCGATCACGAGCGCGATGGCAATCCCCTGGTAGCTGACCACGTCGTGGCGGAGCAGTGTCCCTATGATGGCCAGCAACATGCCCGCTTCGCCCGCCAGAACGCCGCGGCGCGCGGTGGCGGGCGCGCTCATCCATTTGAGGGAAAGAATGAACAGCGCGGCGGCAACGACGTAGCTGAACTGAACCACGTTCCCGGTCACGGTTTTTCGGGCCCCCGCCGCTTGAACATCTTCAGCATGCGGTCGGTGATGAGGAAACCACTGACCAGGTTTATCGTGGAGGCGGTGACCGCGACAAAGCCGAGCACCTTGCTGAGGGTTGGCGCGTCCTTCTGGCCGAGAACCACGATCGCGCCAACGACGGCAATGGCCGAGATCGCGTTAGTGAGCGACATGAGCGGCGTGTGCAGCAGGGGGGAAACGCGCCGGATCAGCTCAAAACCGAGAAACGCGGCAAGCATGAAAACATACAAGACGACTTCGTCGAATTGCACGAGCAATGCTCCTTTCAGCGGGCGCTGCCGACGGGCGACGACAATCCGAGCAGTTCGCGCACGCGCGGATGCACGACCTCGCCTCCCCGGGTCAGCAGCGTCTCACGAACAATCTCGTCCTCGAGTTGGAGAACGATGCTTCCGTCCTTGACCATGTGCCGGACGAAGGCGGCCAGGTTGCGCGCGTACGTCTGGCTGGCGTGATAGGGCACGGTGGAAGGGAGGTTGACAGGACCCAGAATGGCCACTTCGCTCTCGTAAACGGTCTCGCCTGGGCGTGTCAACTCGCAGTTCCCGCCGCGCTCGGCCGCAACGTCCACAATGACCGAACCGGGCGGCATGGCGCCCACCATTTCCCGCGTGATGAGGACGGGCGCACGTTTGCCGGGAACGGCGGCGGTGGTGATGACCACATCCTGCTCGCGCAGGATTCCGGTGAGGAACTCGCGCTGGCGGCGGTAGAAATCCTCTCCCATCGCGCGCGCGTACCCGCCCTTGTCTTCGGCTCCCGCGGCTTCCACATCCATCGTGACGAATCGCCCGCCGACGCTTTCAATCTGCTCCTTCACCGCCGGGCGCACGTCGTAAGCGCTCACCACCGCACCCAGCCGCTTTGCGGTGGCGATCGCCTGGAGCCCGGCAACTCCGGCTCCGAGCACGAAGACGCGGGCGGGCGCGATGGTCCCGGCGGCCGTCATCATGAGCGGAAACATCCGCGGCAGCACGCCGGCCGCGAGCAGCACTGCCTTGTAGCCGGCGATGGAAGCCATGGAAGAGAGTGCATCCATGCTTTGCGCTCGCGCGATACGCGGGATCAGCTCCACTGCAAAAGCCGTGACGCCGAAGGAGGCCAGGTCGGCGCATTCGCGCGGGGCGGTGAGCGGTTCACAAAACCCTATGACGATCTGGCCAGGGCGGAAGAGAGGCAGGTCGGCGCGGCCCGCGTCGGGGTTCGCGCCAAGCGTGCGGACCTGAAGGATGACATCCGCCGCTCCGAACACTTCGGCGCGGCTGTTCAGAATGCGCGCACCGTGTTTTTCAAACTCCCGATCGGGGAAGCCCGAGGTGGCTCCTGCTCCGGATTCGACCAGAATCTCTGCTTGCGATTTAAGGAGCACGTCCATGGCGCGCGGCGCCATCGCGACGCGGCGCTCCCCGGGGAACGTCTCCAGCGGGACACCTATAGTGAGACCCACTCCGATTCTCCAGCCCTCTGGTCAAAGTGCAACGGACCTGCACCTGACTCAATGGTATCTCAGGCCGGATTGGAGTGGCTGCAACAGGTGTTAAATTCGGATTGGGCCGGGGTAGGACCGGCCCGCAGTCAGCCGGCGGGTCTTGTGCGCTTTCCGCCCAGGATAGCGCCGGACTGCTGGAGTTCCTCGACCAGGCGGTCGGAGAACCCCGGCACACGCCTTACTTCATTCCAGCTATCGAATGGCCGGTTATTGATAAGTTCCTCAGCGCGCTGGCGACCCAGGCCGGGGATCTTCATCAATTCCTGCACGCTGGCGTTGTTGATATCGATCTGTTCCGGCATGGGTCGGTCCTTCATTCCTCGGCTTCGATTCTGAATCCGGCGTTCTGGAGGTATTCGATCAACTGGTCGGTGAAACCGGGAACTTCCGTGAGATCGTCCCAATCCTCAAATGGGCGATTCTCGACTAAGCTGCGCGCCCTTTCGGGGCCGATCACTTTCACTCGCGCCAGTTCCTCTTCCGTGGCGCTGTTGAGCTCGAGACCGCCGCGCGCCCGCGCCGGGCCTCCACCGCTGCCCTGTTGTGCCATGGTCATCTCCTCCGCAGGGATGGGAAGCAAAAGCGCGGCCAAAAGCCTCGCCCGTAATATGAGTGCGTTGCGGCCGTTGGACGTGTCAAAAGGGCAGGAACGAGAGGAATCGTTACACTTCGAGGCCGATGGACCGCATCAACTCCAGGGCGTTGCTTTTGCGGACCACTCCGGGACGGAGAAGGTAATCGAAATTAATCTTGCCGTTTTCAAGATGATCTTCGAAGTGGACGTTCGCCGCGCGCGGAGACAGCACGTCGGCAATATGGGCGAGCGCGAGGTCGTGGGTAGTGAGCAATCCGATGGCTCCGCGCTCGACGAGGCTGCGGACAACGGCGGCGCCTCCCGTGCGGCGATCGTGCGAATTCGTTCCGTGCAGGAGTTCGTCCAAAAGGAACAGCACGGGCAGCGGGCCTTTCGTGAGATCGACAAGGAGCCGCAGGCGTTTGATCTCCGTGTAGAAGCGCGACGTGCCGCCCTGGAGGGAGTCCAGCGTGCGGATGGAGGCGCCTAGCGCCATGGGGGACAGACGGAGCCGCCGGGCGCGGACGGGTGCGCCGGCCAGGGCCAGAACGGCGTTGATTCCGACCGTGCGCAGCAGAGTGCTCTTCCCCGACATGTTCGAGCCGCTGACGACGAGCACCCGGAGATCTTCCGAGAGGCTGACATCGTTTCGTACCACCCGGCTTTCCGGGACCAGCGGATGGCCAATCGCATCGGCCTCGAAGCAGGCCCGGCAATCGACGAACTCGGGAAACGTGTCGGCCGGGTGCTCGTAGGCGTAGCCCGCCAGGCTCATAAGGGCCTCGATCTCTCCCACCGCCTCGAGCCATGTGCGCACCGAGGGACCGTACTTCCTGCGCCAGCCCTCAATCGCGAAGGCCACCTGAGTGGTCCAGAGCAGGGGCGGGCCGATGACACGCACGGCTACGTTATCCCGCGAATGAAGCAGTTCCATCAGACGGTTCAGGCGGGCGATGGCATGGGAAGGGGGAACTCCCCGGGTGTCCAGCTTCTGTCGCAGCTCAACGAGGCGCGGGCTGGTGAACCGCTCGCGCTCGATCCGTTCCAGGACGGAGGCAAGAAGCGCAATGCCATAGGCGGGTTCTCCCGCAAGCTCGGCAACCGCGGCGACGCGCTTTCGCCATTTCAGAAAGAAGAGCGCCTCGACGAATCCCACGGCAAGGAAAGGTTCGACCTTGCCGGCCGCCGCCCAAAAGACTACGGATGCCACCGCGAGCACCGAAAGCACTGCCGCCGTGGTGCGCGCGGATTTCGAATTCAGAACGGGCTGCTCTTCGGCCCAGGTGGCGAGCGCGCGCGGATTGATCGTGGACCGGAGATCTTCTCCGAGCAGGGCAAAATCCTCGCGGAGATCCACGCCCGGCCGGAGTTCGGCGACAGAGGCGTGGCGGTTACGGATGACATCGGGCTGGGCGGGTTCGAGCAGATAGCGCGCGAGGGTCTCTTCTCCGGCGCGAAGGCGCGCGGTAGAGAGCAACTCGAACAGAGAACCAGAACCGAACAGATCGAGATCCTCGGCGTACGGATGGGCGGGATCATTGAATTGCTCGCCGGTCTCTCCGTTGCCGGCCCAGCGGTCGTCGAGGCGCGCCAGGCCGCGTTCGTAGAAGGCTACCGCCCGTTCGGCCGAGCGCCGGCGCCGGAGGAGGCGCTCATGCGTGAGAGCCAGTATCAGCAGCACAGCCGCTGGGGCCAGGAGCCACCAGGGCGAGAGCCAGTGGTAGGAGAACGCAATCCAGGCAAGCAGAACGGACAGGGCGAACACTGCGACTTTCGTATTGCCGAATGCAATGTGCCGCCGCTCAAGGGCAGTGTATGCGGAGCGGCGCGACTCCAGACGGGAGGTATATTCGAGTCGCGGATCTTCAAACGGTTTCGTTTCAGGCACCTTTTATAGGATGATACCCGCTAAACCGAAGCTGCGCCCGGATCCAGACCGCTCCCTTGCGGTCGCGGCTCGGTTTCGTGCCGTTTCAGAGCCGCGACCGCGAGGGAGCGGTTTCGTGGAGGTCCGTACCGGGCACATGGGTAACAGATCAGACCGGGGACATAGGTAACACTTTCCAAAACCGACGTTGGCCTCCGAAACTGGGCAGATGCCCTGGAGAGAGAGGACGGCTTTGGAAGAGCGA
>JAEZIJ010000038.1 GCA_023436715.1 Acidobacteriota bacterium | reverse complement strand
GTTTCATCAATACTACTGAAACATACTTGCCGGAAAATGTCAACAGAAAAAACGCTGCCACAAAAAAAATCTTGAGCAGGGCCAGGGTCAGCGTACGTCAGGAATGTAGAAACTCCAGGGCACGGCTGAAGCCGTGCCCTGATACAAAGGCGATCTCATACTCGGGCTCTTGCGGAGTTGGCCGCTGTAGAATGGAGCCAATGACCTGGAGAATAGCGGGCTTCGTTGCGTTCCTCTCTTTAGCCCTCGCACAGTCTCCGGCCTCGGCGATCCGCGGCAAGCTGCTCGACGCCGAAGGCAGGCCGGTTATCGAAACCGGCGCCCAAAAGCGGGTCGCGCTGGACGGCGAACCTGAAACCATGGCTGTGCTCAAGGATAGCCGGCTCGCCGGCGCCGACATGGAACTGCACGGCGAGTTCAAAACGCCTGCCCTGTTCGTCGTCGGGTCATTCTATACGTCGAAATCGATGCACGTGCATAGAAACGGGAAAAAGTATACGATCAGCTACTGGTGTCCTGTATGCTCAATTCGTACGTATACTCCCGGAAAATGCATGTGCTGCCAGCAGGAAACGCATCTCGATCTCGAAGAGGTCAAATAGCGAGGCTGGCATCCTGTCTGCTCTTCGTAACAACTATGTCCGTCGCACAAACCTACTCTGCTCGCAAGGTCACGATCGACTCGGTCGAGGTCATAAAACTGGCTGATTCAGCACGGAAAATCGAGGTCTCGATCGTGCCCTCGATCGGCAACATGGCCTATGAAATGAACGTGAACGGCAAGAACGTCTTCTGGATGCCGGCCACGTCAATCGGGGCATTCAAGGCGCGCCCGCCGATGGCGGGCAACCCGTTCCTGGCGCCGTGGGCGAACCGGATAGAAGGCGATGCCTACTGGGCCAACGGCAAGAAATACGTGCTCAATCTTGGACTGGGCAACGTACGTCCCGATCAGAACCGCAACCCGATCCACGGCTTCCTCACGTACTCGCCGCTTTGGCAGGTGACCCAACTTGAAAGCAATGACAAGTACGCCGCCGTCACCAGCCGCCTCGAGTTCTGGCGCTATCCGGAATTCATGGCGCAGTTCCCGTTCGCCCACACGCTCGAAATGACGTACCGGCTCGAAGACGGTGCGCTCGAAGTCATAACGAAAATCGAGAACCTCTCGAAAGATCCGATGCCCGTGGCCGTCGGCTATCATCCGTATTTCCAGATCACGGATGCGCCTCGCGATCAGTGGAAAGTACGTGTCGCGGCGAAGGATCACATGACGCTCTCGAAGACGCTGATCCCGACCGGCGAGCGCACGCCTGTCACCTACGCCGACCCGCAACCCCTGGCGGGGATCCAGTTCGACGACGTGTTCGGCAACCTCGTGCGGGATCGAAGCGGCCGCGCGGAGTTTTCCGTCCAGGGCGATAAGCAGAAAATCTCCGTCATCTATGGCCCCAAGTACACGACGGCGGTGATCTACGCGCCGCCGGGACGCAACTTCATCTGCTTCGAACCGATGGCCGCGATCACCAACGCGTTCAACCTCGCGCAAGCCGGGCTATACAAGGATCTGCAATCGGTCCCGCCGCGCGGAACGTGGCAGGAAAGCTACTGGATCAGGCCCACCGGGTTTTAAGTGAGTCGATCATTCGTTCTTTGCCGCCCGTGCGGTGCCGGACAATAATTGGGAATGCTCAATTGGAGCCAGGATCCGCACCGGCGCTACAACCCGCTCACCGGGGATTGGGTGCTCGTGTCTCCGCACCGCACGCAACGCCCCTGGCAGGGTCAGGTGGAAGCGACTCCGAGGCTCGAACAGCCCGCTTACGATCCGGAGTGTTACCTCTGCCCGGGCAACGCTCGTGCCGGAGGCGTGCGGAATCCAGCCTACACTTCCACATTCGTATTCGAAAATGATTTCGCTGCACTGCGGCCGGCCACCGAGGTCAGCCGCTTCGAGGAGCAAGGACTGTTAATTGCCGAAGCCGAGCCCGGCATCTGCCGCGTCGTCTGCTTTTCGCCGCGCCATGACCTGACGGTCTCCCAGATGGACCTGCCGGCCCTACGCCAGGTCGTGGATATCTGGGCTGCCCAGTACCAGGAACTCGGCGCGCTTCCGTTCATCAATCACGTCCAGATCTTCGAGAACCGCGGTGCAATGATGGGGGCGAGCAATCCACACCCGCACTGCCAGATCTGGGCGAATCGCACCGTGCCCAATGAGCCCCTCAAGGAGCAGGCAGCGCAGGCGGCACACCTGCGCACCGCCGGGCGATGCCTTCTCTGCGATTACGCCGCCGTGGAACTCGAAGCCTCGGAACGCATCGTGTGCCGCAACGAATCGTTCGTCGCGGTCGTGCCGTTCTGGGCCGTCTGGCCGTTCGAAACCATGGTGCTCGCAACCCGGCATCTTCAATCCATCGAGCAATTGAACGATGATGAGCGCGGACATCTTTCCGATATACTCAAGCGCCTGACTACGCGGTATGACAACCTGTTCGGCATCTCCTTCCCTTACACCATGGGCTTCCACCAGCGCCCTACGGACGGACTGCCGCACGATGAATGGCACTTTCACGCGCACTTCTACCCGCCGCTACTCCGCTCGGCTACGGTGCGCAAGTTCATGGTGGGATATGAGATGCTCGCTATGCCGCAGCGCGACATCACTCCCGAAACAGCGGCCGCGCGCCTGCGCGAACTGAACGAGAAACCCAAGTGACCACACGACCGAAGACGTACCGCATCGCACTCCTGATCAGCCTGCTCTCGTGCGCGCTGGCCGCGCAAACCCTGGCCCCGCTCCGCCCGCCCGCGGTTCCGCTCATCGCACACGATCCGTACTTCAGCGTGTGGTCCATGGCCGACCGCCTCACCGACGAGGGCACAAAGCACTGGACCGGTAAGCCCAACACGCTCGGCGCGCTTGCCCGCATCGATGGCAAGATATTCCGCGTCATAGGCAGCGAGCCGAGGAACGTGCCGGCGCTCGGACAAACATCGGTCGAAGTGCTTCCCACCCGCACCATCTACGACTTCGCGGGCGGCGGAATCCGGCTCCGGCTGACGTTCCTTACTCCGTCGCTGCCCGATGACCTCGAAGTGCTCTCGCGCCCGGTCACCTATGTCGAGTGGGAGGTTGCATCCACGGATGGAGCGGCGCATGAAGCCGCGCTCTACTTCGATGCCGCCGCCGATCTCACGGTGAACACGCCCGACCAGCGTGTTGCCTGGTCGCGCTTCCTCGTGGACGGCAGTCCCGTGCTGCGGATGGGCTCCGTCGAGCAGCCTGTGCTCGCGAAACGCGGCGATGATGTGCGCATCGATTGGGGATACCTGTATCTCTCGCCGGATAGGCCCGAGGGCGTCTCCCTGGCCGCGGCGGACCGTCGGCAGGCGCGCGGCGCTTTCGAGAGCAGCGGTCGCCTTCCGGATACAGACGATCTCAACGAGCACCGCCCCGGCCGCGGGCGGACGCCCGTTCTCGCGTGGAGCGCGGACCTCGGCAAAGTGGGCTCTTCGCCGGTCTCGCGCTACCTGACGATCGCTTATGACGACCTGTACTCCGTCGAGTACTTCGAGCGCCGCGAGCGCCCCTGGTGGCGGCGCAATGGCACGGATGCCGCCGACCTTCTGAGATGCGCCCGCCGCGACCACGATTCACTCTCAACCCGCAGCCGGGCGTTCGATGAGGAACTGATGAGCGACCTCCGCCGCGCGGGCGGTGAGCAATACGCCCGTCTCGCCGCGCTCGCCTATCGGCATACCCTCGCCGCGCACAAACTCGTGGCCGACGCCGACGGTACCGCGCTCATGTTCTCGAAGGAGAATTTCAGCAACGGCTGTATCGGAACCGTGGACGTATTCTACCCGAGCGCGCCGTTCTTCCTGCTGTTCAGTCCGGAGATGCTGAAAGCCCAGGTCCGGCCCGTGCTCGAATACTCGAGCATGGCGCGATGGCGGTTCCCTTTCGCCCCCCACGACGTCGGCACTTACCCACAGGCTAACGGCCAGGTCTACGGCGGCGGCGAACGGACTGAAGAGAACCAGATGCCCGTTGAGGAGACCGGCAACATGCTGCTGCTCGTCGCCGCGATCGCGCGCGTCGAAGGCAACGCCGCTTTCGCCGAGCGCTACTGGCCCGTGCTCTCGAAGTGGGCCGGCTACCTCAAAGACAAAGGCCTGGACCCCGAAAACCAGCTCTCGACGGACGACTTCGCCGGCCATCTCGCGCACAACGCCAATCTGTCGATCAAAGCCATCCTCGCGCTGGACGCCTACGGCGTGCTCTGCGATATGACCGGACGAGCTCAGGACGCCGCGACGTATCACGCCGTGGCGCACGATTTCGCAAAGAAGTGGGCCGATCTGGCGAGCGACGGCGACCACTACCGCCTGGCATTCGACAAGGCCGGCACCTGGAGCCAGAAGTACAACCTGGTCTGGGATCGCCTTCTTGACCTGAACGTTTTCCCGCCCGAGATCGCGCGGAAAGAGATCGCATTCTACAAGACGAAGCAGAATCAGTTCGGGCTGCCGCTCGACAATCGCCGCGATTACACCAAGCTGGACTGGATACTCTGGACCGCCACGCTGACCGAAAACCGGGCCGATTTCGATGCGTTCGTCGCTCCCGTTTACCGCTTTATGAACGAGTCGCCCTCGCGCGTGCCGCTGACCGACTGGTATTCCACCGAGAGCGGAAAACAGCAGGGCTTCCAGGCGCGCTCGGTAGTCGGCGGCGTTTTCGTCAAGATGCTTTCCGACTCGGCGGTGTGGAAGAAGTGGGTCTCCCGCTCACGTGCCGCGCGCGCCGCCGCGGCTCAGTGATTCGCGCCGAGGTCTACCTTCGCCACGTACACGCTTGCTTTCCCTTCGTGGGAGGAATAGTAGCTCACCCACAGAACACCTTCGTGGAAAACCAGGCCCGGATAACCGGTGTCGCCGCTCGAGGGCAGGGCCAGGAACTCCTTGAGCGTGCCCGAGCTGGAGTCCAGCCAGCACAGGGCGGTGCGCTCTTTACGGTCGTACAGCCGGCCCGCGACGATGATCCGGCCGTCATCGAGGCGCAGCATCCGCGGTCCTCCGATCCGCGTGCCCGTGTCCTGCCACGTCCACGCGCGGTACGGAGCCTGTGCGCGGCCGAGTATCGCGGTCGCGTCCTTTCCGTCCCGGCGCAGGAGGCACAACGCCGTGCTCTCGCTGGTGAAGACGATCACGCCCTCGCTCGGGGTGCCCTGATTGTAGAGCTTGTCTACCAGAGTCTCATAGCGAAGCCCGTCGCGGCTGGAATATAGCCTGGCAAAGCGGTTGTCTCCCGTACCGTAACCGACTCCGTAAGCCCTGCGCTGGTGCCAGCCGACCGCCCAGAGCCAGACATTCGCGTCTCCGACTTCCACGGCCTCGCCCCAAGTACGGCCGTCGGCGGAAAACCACGCCAGCGATTGATGTTGTGTGTCCGCGCCCTGCCGGAATGCCGCCGCCGCGTTCAGCATCAGCATGTCGTCGGGAGTGACGCTCAGCTTCGGGTCGCGCAAATCGGCCGGAGGCGATGAGATCAGAGCGGCCGTATCCCACCGCATACCGTCCGCCGAACTCACAAGCCGGATCTTCCCGTCTGGGGAGGCATGCGCCTGCCCCTCTCGAAAACTGCAATACCAACGGCCTTTGAATCGAATCAGATCCGTGAACGCGCTGTGGGGCGCCTGGGCCGGAATCCGCTCGACCTGCACGAGGCGCGGACCCACCATCGCCAGTAATAGACTGAGGAACCACATAGAACATCTATTCTCCAACAACCTACGGCGGCCGCGCGGAAACGGTAGTTTTTACGCAACGACAGACGAAACTTCCCGGCGCCATCTGAATCGAATGAGGTAACAGTGTGGACCGCCAATTGCTCGCTGAAGAATAGGCGCTGCCGTTCAGCAGCGGCGGCTGTCAGCCGGAGGGGAGGAAGCTAACCATGAAAGTCGCCATCGCCATTAGCGTCGCTAGTCTGCTGGCACTGCCGGCAGTTAGCTGTGCCCAGGATCACACAGTGGCCAGCAGCGGCCGCGCCCCAAGAGAGCAGACCGTCGCGCAGCAACAAGCCCCCGAACAGGACCACTCAACGTCACCGGAAGCACGCCGCCTCGAATCGGTCACCTGGAACGCCGTGTCCCACGAGCTGGCCTGGACCATTTCCAAGGGCGAGAAAGTCGGCAACGCTTTCCAGGCACGCGGGAAGGACAGCTACCTCATCAAGCTCGATGACGCCACCATGAGCTACAACGGCGAGACGCGCCGCTTCAGCAAGCAGGAAGCATCGAACGTTCACGTGCTGATGGATCTGATCTCGAAATACGCCGCCGACTCCACCATCTGGTGGGACGAAGGGCAGGGAGAAAGGATGGATGGAAGCCAAGGCCAGCCCCCGCAGGACAAGAAGAAAGAAGTGCGCAACAACGGCGTGATGCACATCGCCTTACGCCAGCCGGCTCCGGCAGCCGGCGGTTCGCTTGCCGAACTCCACGCTCAGATCCGCAGGATGGAACGTCAGTTGGCCGAACTGAAGCAGATCGAGCGTCTGTTGTTGTCCGCCAGCCCGGTCCAACCCGCGCATTTCTAGACCAAGCCGCGACCGCAAGGGAGCGGTGCTCTCATGTTTTGAAGTCCGGCAAACTGCTCAACGGCGGGGCGAGGCCCGCGGAGCGGTACGCTTCGATTAATGCACCCGCGGCCGGACCGTACCGCGGCGGGGCGGTTTCGAGTGCCAGAAAGCCGCGGTAGGTCTCCAGCAGAATCGCACTGCGAAATACTCCGCCTATATACGCCGCGCGCACGCGCTCGCCGGGCCGGAACAACTGCTCGTGTACGGCCATGGTGACTGCGGCCAGCTCCCGTGCGGCGCCGCGCAGTATGTCGAGCGCCACCGCGTCGCCCCGCGCAGCTTCTTCATCCACAAGCGGCGCGTAGGACGCGATTCGGGGCCGCGGGAACTCCGCCGTGTAGAAGCGGTGGAGAAGGTCGTTGGCTGTCGATGCTCCAGTGGCGGCGAGCAGCCCGGCATGAAGAGCCGTTGCACTGCCCCAGCCCTCCTCAAAACGCAGCGCAGCCCGGAGCGCCTGCTTCACGATGTAGAACGCGCCGCCCTCGTCGCCGAAGATGTAACCCCAGCCGCCCGCCCGCGCGTTGCGTCCGCCGGCGTCCCGCCCGAATGCGATGGAGCCGGTGCCCGCAATCGTGATGATTCCCGCCTCGCCCGCCGTCGCTCCGGAGAGCGCAATTAGAGCATCCGTGGTGACGATCAGGCGGTCCGTCCTCAGAAGAGCGCGGAGCAGTTGTTCCTTATCCGCCGGCCCGCCGCTGAAGCCGAGGCAGGCTGCCTCGAACCGCACCGAGGCGGGATCGAGCGAGGCCTGGCGGCACGCTTCGCCAACGCTGCCGCCGATCGCGCGCTCGAACTTTTCCCTGCCCCCCGCGGCTCCCACGTGATTGCATGGCCCGCCAACGCCGGCTCCGAGCACGCGTCCCGTTTCATCACCGATCAGCGCGGTTGTAGAGGACTGCCCGCCGTCTACCCCGAGGAAGAGCCGCGGCATCTCAGTCGATCCTGTACAGCCGCGCGTCGTTCATCTCGCCGGCAAGCGAGAGGCCCCACTCCCGCGGGTCCTTCCGTATATCCTCGGCGATCCCGTCGGACGGGTTGATCAACACATATTCGATGCCGTTCCACTTCAGCTCGGAAGTGGCAATGCGGCGGGCGTTGGCAGTCTGGACCGTGGTGGTCATCTCAGGCTCTCCGGAAAGCCGCTCCCATGGCACACCCGACTGGACCTGGCCCTCCAGCGCAAGCTTCACGTTGTGGTGATCCGGCGAGGCGTCGATCACTACTCGATCCACGTTTTCGAGACGGCCGAAATCCACCTGTACCCACATGCCAGGGAACAGCGGCTGCCAACTTCGCCAGCGGCTGAGAGGGTTGCCGTCGAACGCTGCCTGGACCTCCCAGGTGTTCGGCCGCGCGCTGAGCCGCCACTGCGCTTCGCGCGGCAGTTCGGCGTCGCCGCGAAACACGTGGAACTCGTTCACGCTCCAGCTCTCGGGGGAACCGCCGGCGCTCTGAACCACTCGCAGCCGCCTCATGTTGCGCGGACTAAAGCGGAACGTGAGGCGGCGCGTCGGCAGCCAGTCCCCCGTGAGCGGCGCGCTAAGAAGGTCGACCATGTTCTGGTTGAAAGCCCCCTGATAGCCGACCAAAAACTCGCGCGAGCAGTACGCTTCCGGAGGCGCTGCAAAGCACAGAATCTTCGATTCCGAGGGCACCCATGCCTCGATCTGCCGGGCCATCACGTAGTCCGCCCCGAGCCGCTCGCGCAGGTAGTCTTCCTCCTTCTGGAGCCGCAGGGCCGCGCGCACCGGAACCGTATCGAGCCGCATCGCGTACCGATCGCAGTATTTCTTCAGCACGGGCGGCCAGGAAGATACTGCGTGAAGCATCACCAGAACGGCAGCCGCGCCCTTCCAGTTCTCAACCGCGACGCCCAGCGCCAGCGCCAGAAATGGAAGCGACGAGATCAGGAACCGCGTTCCGATATTCGACGGGTACGTGAGTCCAAACAGCACCGCGGCGAACACAAGCTGCCGGCCCTGCCTGCGCCGGAGCGCCAGGAGCGCAAGCGGAAACAGGAGGAATACCGGTCCAAGCACGCCCTGAAGCGCGCCGCCCTTGATGGCGGCCTCGACGGGAATGGTCCACTTGTTCGTCACCCCGTTCCAGTTCGCGAGTTGGGCGCGGTATTCCTGCTCGAATGTGATGTGAACGTACGGGTTTGGGAAATATTTGTTGAAAAACGGCGAGAATGGATTCCCCACCCAGACCCAGTCCTTGATTACCCACGGGAGGATCATCAGCAACGCGCAGGCGGCGACCATCGCGAGGGGTTTGAGGAACGGCTTGCGGCCGCGCAGGAGTTTCCAGCCCACGAAACCGAGCACGTACGGAACGGCGAGGAACGCCGTGTACTTCATCGCGTACGCGAACCCGGCGAGAAGGCCAATGGGGATGAGAAGCGCCGGGTTGCGGTCTTCGTCCCAGAGTTGGAGCAGGTAGAAGATGACGAACAGCACGCACGCAACGGCCACGTCGATATACGCAGTGCTGCCGTCGAAGCCCACGATGGGGCTGAGGTACACGAGCAGCGCGGCCAAAGCGCCCGCTACCGGGAACCCGAACCGGCGGGCGTATGCGAGCATCGCGAACGGCAGCGTCAGCAGAAACGCGAAGTGTACGAGCGCCGCGGCCGAGTGCCTGCCGAACGCGAACGCGTACAGGAACAGCATCTCCGTGCCCTGCGACAGGTAGGCGTACATGTTCGTTGTTATGTGTACAAACCCGTGCGCACGCAGATAACGCGAGACCAGACCCAGGTGGTAACTGCTGCCATCCGGGCTCGTTTCCGGCGCCATCGCATTGAACAGATAGAGATAAGTGAACAGGGCGAACAGGACGCCGAACAGCGCTTTCCAGTAGCGCGGGAGCCCAGGCAGGAGCTTGTCTTCAAGCGGCGGACGCCGGCGCACGAAGGCGGCGCCGAGCGCGGCGAGGCCGACGATGAGAAACGCGCCTCTACGTGCCGTGTGCGTCGCCGCCAGCGCAAACACCAACGCGCTGAGACACGCGGACCCCGTTACGAACGAGAATATGTAATCCTCTTCGCGCCGGAAGCGCAGCCGGAGAGCGCCGAGCAGAAGCTTGCCCATCGCGGTGGACACCGCCACCGTGAGCGCCGCGCCGAAGAGAACGGAGAGTAGCTGTATCACTCGACAAAGCCCGCCCGGTGCAGCACGAACCCCAGCCGCGCCTTATCCACCGGGGCGACCCACGGCGGATCCACAACGATTCGAACCTCGGTAAACGACCCCGTTTTCAGCCACGCCGCCGGAACCGGCTTCTCGTAGCGCCTGTCCCCGAAGGTGGTGTAGCACACCTTGTCGAGCAGCTTGCCATTGACGAAGAACGAGAGCGTCACCGGGCCGGTCTGCTTGAAGTTGTACTCGGGAAACCCGAAGTCCATGGCGAACTTCAGCCCGTGCGTACGGTCTAGGACGAACCGGAGCTCGGGGAACTCGTGCGTCCAGCGCCAGCCCGAACCCTCGACATTCCTCTGGATTTCACGGACTATGTAGTCGCCGGCGTTCGGATCGCCCATATTTACAAAACGGCCGACCGGCTTCTTCTCCGGCGCGGCCGGCAACTGGCGTTGCAGCGGTGGCGGAAAGGTGTCCGAAGCGCTCGGGCAGCCGATCAGAACCAGGGATAGCGTGAGCAAAACCGGAGCTGAGTACACGGAAACCAGTCAGTATATCAGTAGCTTATCTTGTCCGCCTTCGAATCCCACTCGGAGAACGCAGCCAGCGCTTCCTCGCGCATCAGTTGCCCGGTGGGAATCGCCCGGTCGCACGGGTCCACGCTCAGTTGTTCGTAAATGTAGGAATCGTCGAAGCCCGCGGCGGCCGCGTCGGACCGGGTGGCGGCGAAGAAGACCTTCGCGGGCCGGGCCCAATAGATCGCGCCCATGCACATCGGGCACGGCTCGCACGTGGTGTAGATTTCGCAGCCGTCAAGTTGGAAGGAGCCGAGCGCGCGGCACGCCTCCCGGATGGCGACAATTTCGGCGTGCGCGGTGGGGTCATTGGTCGAGGTCACCTTGTTGACGCCGCAGGCAACCACCATTCCATCTTTCACAACGATAGCGGCAAAAGGACCGCCTCTTCCCGCGCGCACGTTGTCCCGCGCCAGTTCGATCGCCTGCCGCATCAAATGCCGCATAGAATCCAGTGTCATGGAACCGAGCCACGACCGCAAGGGAGAGGTCAATCCGGGTCGGCATAAGTGATTCGGCTGGCCACGTCCGTGCGCCGGAAGCCCGTGTTCGCCATCGAAATAGAGATCAGGCGCTTGTAGAAGAACACCGCCCGAACCTCGAACTCACCCCCGTAGCTCACGGGGAACCAGATGCCGTCGCCGAAGCGCTCGTAAGCCAGGCTGAAGCCCAGATACTTCAGGTTCGTACCAAGCATGGTCTTCACCAGGAATGGAAGGCCTTTGGCCAGCCGCGTCGTGATCACGACGGGCTGGAACTCACGCTTGTCCACAAGGACTTCACCCGCCCAGCACGAGTGCTCTTCGCGGCTCCGGTCGGGGCTGAACTCTACCCGGTACACGTCGCGGCCGCGGTACGTCTCTGCCCCTTTCAGGCGAAAGGTGTATTTCTTCTGCTCCTTGCCGGTAAGCGGAAACAGGTCGGCCGCCAGGCCATCGCGAGTCCGGCGGTCGCTGGTCAGGTCGTCGGCCAGGCTGGAAATCAGGCTGCCGTCGATATCGACATCCTTGTACTGGAAATGCGGCTTGTCGTATTGGACCAGTTCGCTGTTACGTTCATACTTGCCCGCAAAATGCGCGAGAGTCTTGTTCACGCCGCCGGGCGTGGGGACAACCGCGTACTGGTGCCGCTCCTCACGGGTCAGTTTGCGGTTGCCTCGCCGGAACCGGATCAGCAGGTCCTGCTGGTACACGAATTCGGAACGGGCCCGCTCGGCGCGCTCCTGATTGGCCGCCACTTTGTCCATGATTTCGGCGGCCGCCGGGTCTGCTGCTTTGAAGTCGGCATCGCCGGCCGCAGCCGTCAAGGAAAGCATCAACAGCACAGGCACTGCGAGGAGCCCGGGGTTCATGGCGTCAATCCTTGGCCGGCTTTTTGTTGCGCTGCACGTCCATTCTCGGGATGCCGAACTGTCCGCCCAGGTCGCTCAACTGGTCCAGGTCGATGGTCCCGACGATATTGACGATGCTCAATTCTTTGGGTTCGGCGGCCAGAATCACGAGGCCCCCGATGCGGTCGCCTTTGGGCTTGACGTAGATCTCGGCGTTCTCGCCGTCGCGCCTGCTGACCACCCCCACGATGCGCGACCAGCCGGGAGCGCGAAGCTGGCTGCGAATTGCCTCCACATCGGCCGGCGTGTATGCGCCTTCCTTGTCGAACTCGAAGCTCTTGACGTAGATGCCCTTCAGACCCGTGATCAGGTTCTTGACCTTGGCCTCATCGGCTTTCGCGCCGGAAAGGAACTTGCCCGCCAATTGGAGAAGCGAGCCGTCCAGCGTCACATCCACGGTTTCACTCGCTTTCGACGCGAGCCGGTCAAGGCTCTGAGGCAGCTTGATATCCTGCCCGAAGCCGGGTAAACCCAACATCAATAGAACGATAAGTGCCCTCATAAGTCTCTCCCTACATCTTCAGGCGGCTTCCCACCACCCTTTGCTGCGCCACGTACAGCTTGCCTCCGGCGATCCGCATCGCCAGGACAAGTTGCTCCTTCGCGGCCTCTCCTTCTTCCCGAACCCGCTGTTCGCGGCGGTACTCAAGTGCGCCGGAGACAACCAGAACGCCGGCCATTGCGCCCGCGGCGGCCCACCGCAGCCGCGGCACGCGGAAACCTGCCGTTAAGGCTACCCACCACGATTTGGGAGGCTCCGCGGCCACGCGCGCCAGCACCTTCCGGGTGAACTCCGGCCCCGGGTCCTCCCTCCTCATTGCATTCCTGAGTTCTTCCTCCAGGCGGCTCATAGGTTTTCCTTTCCCACCGAGCGAACGAGTTTCGCGCGTAACAGCGCCAGCGAACGCTGCAGGTGGCTCTTCACGGTGCGCACGGGCATCTTCAGGGCCTGGGCGATGTCGTCCGGGTCCAGATCCTCCTGATAGCGAAGGATCATCACCATTCGAGCCTTCTCCGGAAGCGAAGCGACAAGCCGCGTCAGCTTGCCGGACAGCATGGGGTCGCCCGCCGGCGGAATAGCGGCCGGCTCCGGCACCGAATCCAACCCGACCTGCGGTCTGAGCTTCCTCCGCCGCGCGCAGTCGATGCACCTGTTGGATGTCACCCGCCGCAGCCAGAACGTGAGGTGCGCCATGGACTGAAACTCGCTCATGTGCCGGTGCAGTTGCAGAAAGACTTCCTGCGCCAGTTCTTCCGCCAGGGGCCGGTCGTGCAGGAAGTGATACGCCATGCTGAACACCATGCCCTGCGTCTGGCGGACGATTTCCGCAAAGTCCGGGAGTTCCTGACCTGCCCCTTCCGCTCGATCCGTTAGCGCCATTTCCGTAGCCGGCTGCATCGCTCTCTAACCGGTATTACGCAGAATACTCCCGGCCGGTACGCAGGAATCGGAAACGAAGTCGTGCTAACGTACAAACAGATATCACTCATGGGCGAGAAGAAACTGGAAATCCCGGACGAGGAATGGCGCAACCGCCTCTCGCCGGAGCAATACGACGTTACCCGCCGCAAGGGCACCGAGCCCGCTTTCACCGGCGAGTACTGGAACAACCACAACCACGGGATCTACCGCTGCACCTGCTGCGGCATGCCGCTGTTCGATTCCGATGCCAAGTTCGATTCCGGCACCGGCTGGCCCAGCTTCACAGCGCCGGCGGCGGAGGAGAACGTGGAGACCGAGGTGGACAACAGCCACGGCATGCGCCGCACGGAGGTCCTGTGCAGCCGGTGCGATGCCCACTTGGGCCACGTTTTTGAAGACGGACCCGAACCCGCCGGGCTCCGCTACTGCATCAACTCCGCGGCGCTGAAGTTCGAACCTAGATAGGTCTTCGCCGTGACGTGACGATCCCTGGGCGGCGGACGAATACTATGCTATGCTGATGCTGAAATCAGACTTCCAAGTCCGAAATCAGACCGGGCATCGAGGTGGGTATGCAGCGGGTTCTCGCCACTCTCGTCGTCGCGTTCTGCGCGCTGTGCGCCGCGGCTGAAAATCCGAAGACCGCGGTGAAAAGCCGCGCGTTCAAGTTCAAAGGCAACTCCTTCCGGATAGTGACCGTGCCCGCCGGAGAATTCCTCATGGGATCCGACACCGGCGATGTGCTCGAGAAGCCGGCGCACCGCGTCCGAGTCGAGAGTTTCGAAATGGCGGCGACCGAGGTCACTGTACGCCTGTTCCGCGCCTTCACCGAAGCGACCGGCTACAAGACCCAGGCTGAAGTCGGCGGCCAGACCTGGATGCGCGACCTCGAGGCCCTGCAAAAGGGAGGCCGCCCGTGGAAGATGGCTCCCGTCAACTGGCGATCCCCAGGCTTTGAGCAGTCCGATGACGACCCCGTCGTCTGCATCAGCCAGGACGACGCGACGGCTTTTTGCCAGTGGACAGCCAAGGAGACAGGCAAGCCTTTCCGTCTTCCCACTGAGGCGGAATGGGAATACGCCTGCCGCGCCGGCAGCACGGGCGACTACGCGGGCGATCTCGAGGAGATCGCATGGTACCGCGCCAACTCAGGCGGAAAGACCCATCCCGTCTGCCAGAAGAAGCCCAATGCCTTTGGACTTTTCGATATTCACGGCAACGCCTGGGAATGGTGCAGCGATACCTGGAAGGTGTACGAAGGCGTTCCGAGGGAGACACTGCCGAACTGGATCAAGGAGGGCAAGGGAGAGCCGGAACTGCTTCGCCCTTTGCGCGGCGGCGCCTGGGGGCTCGAGAAGGTCGACTATCGCAGTGGTGACCTGCGCGCCTCCTCCCGGCTGCCCTATCCTCGCAACGTAAGTTGCAACAACAGCGGCTTTCGTCTGGCGCTTTCGGTTAAGCGGAAGTAAGCGGCCCACGACCGGCCGGCAAGTGAGACCATGTAGGTTCGGAGGTCTCGATTGCTGGTTCCTTCACTCCTGTTGGCCGCCCTCCTGGCGGCAGCGCCAACCGCGCCGCGTACGATGCGGCTCGATTACGTTCACACCGGAAACGCCGCCGAGGAGCACTTCGCGCTCGACGGGCTTTCACTCGAGGGGGAGTGGCCCGGGCGGCTCGACCGCCTGATCGACAACACGAACCTCGGGAAGTACCTCTTCGAGATCATCGACCGCAAGACGAACCAATTGCTGTACTCCCGCGGTTTCGCCAGCATCTACGGAGAGTGGGAAACCACGCCTGAAGCGAGCCAGCAGCGGCGCGCGTTCAGCGAATCGCTGCGCTTCCCCGCCCCGGCGAGTCCGGTTCAGGTTGTGATCAAGAAGCGCGACCGGCGAAATGCGTTCCGTGAGGTGTGGTCGATAGTGGTCGATCCGTCGTCGAACACGGTGGATCGCAGCGCGCCGCCCGCAGGCAGGGCATGGGCCGTCATGAAGAACGGCGAGCCGCGTGAGAAGGTGGACCTGCTCCTGCTCGGCGACGGCTACACCGCCGCCGAAATGGACAAGTGGCACGAGGACGCCCGGCGCCTGACGGAGATCCTGTTCGCTGCCTCACCATTCAAGGAGAGGCGTTCCGCTTTCAACGTCTGGGCGATCGACACGCCTGCCCAGGAAAGCGGCATCTCGCAGCCGTCCGACCGTCTTTACCGGCGCTCACCCCTCCGGCTGACGTATGACGCATTCGGCTCCGAGCGCTACATACTGGCGTTCGACAACAAGCGGTTGCGCGAAATCGCCGCGGCCGCGCCCTACGAGTTCATCGAGGTCATCGCGAACGGCCGCAAATACGGCGGAGGCGGGATCTTCAATCTCTACGCGACGGTGGCGTCGGACAACCAGTGGACACCCTACATCTTCGTCCACGAGTTCGGCCACCACTTCGCCGGTCTGGCGGACGAGTATTACACCTCGGACGTCGCCTACGCGAGCACACCCGAACGTCTCGAACCCTGGGAACCCAACGTGACCGCCGACCCCAAGGCATCGCGCTGGGCGGACCTGATCGCGCCAGGCGTGCCACTCCCGACACCATGGTCCAAAGACGCGTTCGAAGAGGAGCAGAAGGAAATACAGGAGCGCCGCCGCGCGATACGGGCGGCCACCCTGCCCGAAAAGGACATGGAAGAACTGTTCCGAAAGGAAATGGAACTCGAAACCAAACTCCTCGGGTCGGGTCCGCACGCAGCCAAGGTAGGAGCGTTCGAAGGGGCGATGTACGAGCCCAAAGGCTACTACCGCCCCCAAACCGATTGCACGATGTTCACCCGCGACCCGGTTGGTTTCTGCGGCGTCTGCCGGCGAGCGATCGAGCGCGTGATCGACCTGTACTCTACGCGCTAAATCTCGAACACCGCTCCGGTGTCGGCGCTCGTAACGTGCAATAAGTAACGCGCAAGCCAGCCCCGCTTCACCTTGGGTTCGAACGGAGGCAATTCGGCCACCCGGCGCGCGATCTCGTCGTCGCTCACCTTCAACTCCAGCCGGCACGTATTCGCATTGATGTAGATGCGGTCTCCGTTCCGCACCACCGCGATCGGGCCCCCGGCGGCGGCTTCGGGCGCAACGTGCCCGATGCACAGGCCGCGGGTGCCGCCCGAGAAACGGCCGTCGGTAATCAGCGCGGCGCGTATGCCCGCCCCCACCAGTGCCGCGGTGGGCGACAGCATCTCCTGCATGCCCGGACCGCCGCGCGGACCTTCGTACCGGATCACGACGACGTCGCCGTCCTTCACCTCGCCGCCCAGAATGCCGCTGAGCGCCTCTTCCTGGGATTCATAGATCCGCGCCGTGCCCTCGTATTCCATCATCGAGGGATCGACGCCTGCCACCTTCACCACCGCGCCCTTCGGCGCGAGATTGCCGAACAGCACGGCAAGTCCGCCCGTCTTGGAGAACGGCGCTGCAACCTTCCGGATGACGTCGCCGTCGGCGTCGGGAGCGCAGGCAACAGAATCGGCGAGTCTGCCCGCGACGGTCGGCACGTCGAGCTTCAGTCCTGTGTGCGCATTGAGGTCGAGTTCCTTCAGAATCGCACCGATGCCGCCGGCGCGGTGGACGTCCTCGATATGCACCTCGGGCCGGCTCGGCGAAACCTTGCAGATGTTCGGCACACGGGCCGAGATCTCATTGAGCTGCGCGAGGTTGAACGGAATGCCCGCGGAGTGGGCCAGCGCGAGCGTGTGGAGGATGGTGTTGGATGACCCGCCCATGGCCATATCGAGCACGAACGCGTTGACCAGGGCCTGCTGGGTCACGATATCGAGCGGCCGGATGCCTTCTTCCAGGCACCGCTTCAGCGCGAGCGCGGCATTCTTGACGAGCGCGATGCGTTCAGGGTTGAGTTCCGTTGTATTCTCGTCAGCCCAGCGCTCGGCCGGAATCGTGCCGTTGCCGGGCAGAGCCAGCCCGATTACCTCGCCGAGGCAGTTCATCGAGTTGGCCGTAAACATACCCGCGCAACTGCCGCAGCCGGGGCAGGCCTTTTCCGCCAGCGCCCGCAACTCGGCGTCGCTCATCTTTCCCACGCTGTTCTTTCCGACTCCCTCGAACACCGTGATGAGGTCGGCATTGCCGCGCCCGGCCAGCATGGGCCCGCCGCTTACGTACACCGCAGGGATGTTGATACGCGCCATCGCGTTGTACATCGCGGGCACGATCTTGTCGCAGTTCGCGATGCCGATCCACGCATCGCACGGGTGCGCGCCGATGATCGACTCTATCTGGTCGGCGATGAGTTCGCGAGAAGCGAGCGAGTACTTCATCCCGAAGTGCCCCATGGCGATGCCGTCGCAGATCGCGCCGCCGACATTGACATACCAGACGTTGAAACCGAGCGCCTTCAGCTCATCCCTCACCGCCGCGCCGACCTTGTCAAGGTGTGCATGGCCGGGGATCTGGGTCGTGTACGAATTGATGACGGTGACGAACGGCCGCTTGAGGTCATCCAGCGAACGGATCACGCCCTCGGCGATCATCAGGGACGCCGCGGGCAGCATGTGATTGCCTTCCGCAATGATGCGGCTTCCGCGTTTGCGTATGTTTTCAATGCCTGCATTCATAGACTTCCCATTCTCGCAAAACCGGGGACAGTACACTCAAATACGTTTTCAGAGGATCGCAGGTGTGTCCCCGGATTCCTTCAGGGCTGACGTTTCAACGCTGGCGACGCCGGGAGAATGCGCCGCAATCCACTCGATGCCTCCCAGAGGTCGAAACGACTGCACTCTCAGCCACGGTTCATCGGCTGCGAAGCATTCGGTCAAGACTCATAGCGAATACGCCGTTCTGCTCGCAAATGAACGCCACCCACTGCCCGTCTGGCGAAAGCGATAGTTCGCCGCAGTTCTCCATGCCAGTAATCCACAATTGGCGCGGTTCTCGCGCCTTCTCGGTTAACACGAGGGCAGTGCGCAGATCTTTGCGAACAAATTCCAGCTTGTTCCCAGAGTTATCGACGATGGTGGTCGAGTCGGTCCGAGTGGCCTTCTGCCAGGCGGTGATCTCGCCCGGATCGAGTTGGGAAATAGGCGCGCCCGAAGACAATCGTCCGATCCGCTGCTTGTGCCACTCCGCCAATTGCAGCGTTACCTTCGCAGTGTCGATCTGGTACCACTTGCCTTCGACGTTGACGCCTATCCGCTTTGAATCCGGGGACCACAACGGGCTTTCATCGACACCGGATGAGGGTGCCAACAGAGCCGTATGCACTTTCAGCTTGTCATACTGCATCAAGAGGGGCGCTGTGACCTGTGCAGAGCAGACCACAACCATCAGCATCGTCCAAGCTACCTTTAGCGAGATGAGCATTTGTCACCAACCCTAGCACAGCGCATGTCAGCCGACTTCAGCTGTCAAGGCAAATCATGCGAGCCCGGCATCCTTCCCGGCGGTCGCCGGCTGTCACGGCTGACACGGGTCGTGTTCACAACGCCTGTGTTACCCTGTGCCTTTAGAACACATTATGATCGCCACCCGCGAAAAAGCTCAGTTGATGAGCGCCTCGGAAATAGACCGCACTCTCGTCCGCCTCGCCCATGAAATCCTGGAAAAGAGCGAGGATCTGGACCGCCTCGCCTTCATCGGCATACGCCGCCGCGGCGTTCCGATGGCACAGCGGCTCGCCGCCAAGATCAAGGCGCTCGAGAACCTCAATATCCCGGTCGGCATCCTGGACATCAGCCTTTACCGCGACGACCTCAGCACCATCGCAACTCAGCCCGTCCTGAACGGAACCGAGATCGGCTTCTCCGTAACCGGCAAGGACATTATTCTGATGGACGACGTCCTGTACACCGGCCGCACGATTCGCGCATCGCTCGACGCGCTGTTCGATCACGGGCGCCCCGCACGCGTTCAACTTCTGGTCCTGATCGATCGCGGCCACCGCGAACTGCCCATCGAAGCCAGGTTCGTGGGCCGCACCGTGCAGACCAGCGACTCCGAGATCGTGGAAGTGAAGTTCAGCGAAATCGATCAGATGGAGAAGGTGCTGCTGGTTGAAAGAGTAGACTGACCGTTATGCCTGCGGGATTATTGGGAATCGAGAGCCTCGAGCGCTCCGAGATCGAGGCCATACTGAACCGGGCGAAGGATTTCCAGCCTCTTCAGAACCACTCTTTCAAGCGCCTGGACCTGCTTCGCGGCAAGATGATCGTCAACCTGTTCTTCGAGGCGTCCACGCGCACGCGCACCAGCTTTGAGATCGCCGCCAAGCGGCTCGGAGCGGACGCGGTCTCGATCACCGCGGCGGGTTCGAGCGTCTCGAAGGGCGAATCGCTGGTGGACACACTGAACACGCTCGCGGCGATGCGGCCGGACGCGATCGTCATGCGGCACGCCGCATCGGGCGCCCCGCACTTCCTGGCGCGCCACCTGCCGCGTACTCCCATCATCAACGCGGGCGACGGCACGCATGAGCACCCCACACAGGCCCTGCTCGATGCCCGAACGATTCTGGACCGCAAGGCCACGCTCGAAGGCCTGCGCGTCGCGATCATCGGGGACATCGCTCACAGCCGCGTGGCACGCTCGAACATCTACCTGCTCTCGAAATTCGGCGCGGCCATCGTGCTCTGCGGTCCCGCGTCGCTGCTGCCCGAGGGCCTGGCCCGCATAGCGCCCGGCGTGAGCCTCACTCACGACATTCGCGAGGCGATTCGCGATGCCGACGTGGTGATGATGCTGCGCGTGCAACTGGAGCGCCAGCACGAAGCCGCCTTCCCGGCGGGCGAGTACTTCCAGTTTTACGGCCTGCGGCTAGAGCACCTGAATCTCATCAAGCCCGATGCGCTCGTGATGCATCCCGGGCCGATCAACCGCGGCCGGGAGATCTCGTCCGAAGTGGCCGATTCGCAGCGTTCCGTGATTCTGAACCAAGTGGAGAACGGCGTCGCCGTGCGCATGGCGGTGCTGGAAAGAATTCTGTCCCATGCCGAAACTGCTCATTAAGAACGGCCGCATTATCGACCCGGCGTCGGGGCTCGACAAAGTCGGCGACATCCTCATCAAGGGCGGCCTGATCGTGCGCATCGGGGAGAACCTGCATGCCACCGGCGTTATCGGGTTCGACGCCTCCGGCCTGGTCGTCTCGCCCGGATTCATCGACATGCACGTCCATCTGCGCGAGCCGGGTTTCGAGCACGCCGAAACCATCGAGAGCGGCTCGAAGGCGGCTGCCGCCGGCGGGTTCACTTCGATCTGCTGCATGCCGAACACGAATCCGGTCAATGACGACGCCGCCGTCACCCGGTACATTCTCGAACGCGCCGGCCACTCGGCTATCGTGAACGTCTTCCCCATCGGGGCCATCACCGAGGACAGCGCCGGCGAGAGACTCGCATCTATCGGTTCCATGAAGGAAGCGGGGGCCGTGGCCATCTCCGACGACGGCCGCCCGGTGATGAATTCCCGCGTCATGCGCCGCGCAATGGAATACGCGCGCGCGTTCGACATGCCGGTGATCGACCACTGCGAAGATCTGCACCTGAGCGCCGGCGGCGATATGCACGAGGGCTTCGAGTCAGTCCGCCTCGGCCTCCGCGGCATCCCGTCCAGTTCCGAGGATGTCATGGTCTCCCGGGACATACTTCTTGCGGAACTGACCGGCGCGCGCTTCCACGTCGCCCACCTCTCATCGCGGCGGTCGCTTGAAATGGTGGCGAGTGCGAAGGCCCGGAAGCTTCCGGTCACCTGTGAGGTCTCGCCGCACCACCTCGCGCTGACCGATGCGGACGTGAATTGCTACGACAGCAATTACAAGATGAAGCCGCCGTTGCGAACGAACGATGACACCGAGGCGCTTGTCGAGGGCATCGCGTCCGGAATCGTGGACGCCATCGCCACGGACCACGCGCCGCATCCGGGCAGCGAGAAGATGCAGGAGTTCGAGAAGTGCCCGTTCGGCATCATCGGCCTGGAGACCGCGCTCGCCGTCGCTCTGGAGAAACTTGTCCATAGCGGCCGCATTTCGCTCACGCGCCTCATCGAGCTTTTCACGACGGGCCCGGCCCGCGTTCTCGGATTGAAGCAGCGCGGCCGGCTCGAGGTGGGAGCGCCGGGCGACGTCACGATTTTCGATCCGGATCTGAGCTGGACCTACGACGTGAACCGGTCGTTCTCAAGGAGCAGAAACTCGCCTTTCCACGGCAGGACATTCCGCGGTGCGCCCGTTGCCACCGTCGTCAACGGCGCCGTGGTCTGGCGGCGATAATCAGGGGGACGGGCCTCCTGAAGGTGTGAAAGAATCCGGGGACACTCCGGGCTGGATACGGCGCGTCAGTTGCACCCGGCGGATTGCAGGCGTGTCCCCGCGGTTCTTTCACAGCTTCTCCTGGCCTGTCCCACGGAAGGAGGCTTCGTGCGATACGAAATTCCAGCCGGCAGCAGCCGCCGGCCCATCCTTGTCCTCGTAATCGGCATCGTGTTGGTGCTCCTGCTGTTCGCGCGGAGCATCTGTCACTACGTCATTGAGTATCAATGGTGGAACGAACTGGGCCAGACCGATACCTGGTTCGACCTGCTCTTCTACCAGTTGGCGCCGCTCTCCGGCGCCATCCTGATGGCATTCATCGTGTTCTGGGTTGCGCACGCCCGCGCGCTGCGCTTCGCCGGCGTCCGGATGCGCCACTACAGGTCCTACGCGTGGCTCTCCACCGCCGCGGCGCTTGTGCTCGCCGTGATTGTTGCGACCGCAACCATCGAGACCTGGACCGTCGTCCGCTACTTCGGGGGCCGGCATCTGCCTGCGGAAGCCACCACCTGGCGCGACGCCGTGTATGGCGAGCCGCTCAAGTTCTACCTCTTCGACCTGCCGTTCTACGGTGTCCTGCTCGGATACGTTCTGGCGCTCGCCATTGTCGCCATCGTCGTTTATTGGATCGCCGCCCGGATGTGGCAACTGCGCGGGCGGTTTCGCGACTTCCAGGAAATGGGCGAAATCGATCTGCGTTTCCTCAGCCTGGAAGGCGGCCTCAAATCGAAGTTTCTCCGGGTAGTGGGCGCGGCCGTTCTGCTGGGTCTCGCCGTGCATTTCTTCCTCGGCCGTTACCGGATGCTCTACAACGACCACGGCTTCATGGTCGGCATGGATTACGTGGACCTGAACTACACACTGCCGCTGCTGTGGGCGGTGATCGGAAGCTGCGTCCTCGCCGCCTTGTTCGTGGCGGCCGGGCGCTGGCGCTGGGTTCTGCTCATCCCCGCCGCCCTCGTCGTGAAGGCCGCCGTCCCGGCCATCATCTCCGGCATCTATGTCCGCCCGAATGAGATCTCGATCGAGCGCCCGTACGTTCAGACGCACATCGAGGCCACTCGCGCTGCGTTCGGCCTCGACCACCGCGTTAAGGCGACCGAGTACAAGGCCAAGGTGGAATCCAGCTTCGACCCGAAGAAGAACGAGGCCATTCTCAGCAATGCCCGGCTCTGGGACTGGCGTGCGTTCCATGACACGGTCACACAGCTTCAGGCGCTCAGGACGTATTACGCCTTCAACGATACGGACGTGGATCGCTACGTGATCGACGGCCAGCTCCGCCAAGTGCTGATCTCCCCTCGCGAGCTCGATATCCGCCAGTTGCCCGAGGAGGCCCGCAGCCGCTGGCCGAACAGGCATTTCGTCTATACGCACGGCTACGGGATGGTGCTGGCCGAGGCGAACCGGATCACGCCCAACGGCTCACCCGTCTTCTTCATAGAGGACGCGCCGCCCGAGGTCAAAACGCCCAGCCTGAAGCTCACCCGCCCGGAACTGTATTTCAGCGAGGTGACTCACGAGCCGCTGTTCGTCCATACGGCCCAGGAGGAGTTCAACTACCCGTCCGGCGAGAAGAACGTCTTTTCGCGCTATGAGGGCCGGGGCGGGTTCCCGGCTTCCTCCCTGGGAATGCGCCTCGCCGCGGCCATCGCCGAAGGCGACCCGAATATCCTCCTGACTACTTACCTGAAGCCGGAAAGCCGCATGATTATCCGGCGCAATATTAGCGAACGTCTGACCGCGTTGGCCGGCTTTCTGACCTGGGATAAGGACCCCTACCTGGTGCTCACCGACTCCGGCCGGCTCGTCTGGACCGTTGACGGCTATACAACTTCTGACGCCCATCCCTATGCCCGCGGCATCCAACTGACTGGCGGCAAGGCGGCAAACTACATGCGGAACGCGGTCAAAGCCACGGTGGATGCCTATGACGGCACCACCCGTATGTACATCTTCGATTCGGCCGATCCCATCATCCGCGCCTACCAGCAGCTCTTCCCAAGACTGTTCCGGCCGTTCTCCGAAATGCCGTCCGACTTGCGCGCGCACGCCCGCTACCCCGAAACCATGTTCCGGGTGCAGGCCGAGGTCTACCGGTCATTCCACATGCGCGACCCGCAGGCTTTCTACAACAAGGAAGATGTTTGGGACGTTGCCAGAACGATCCGGTCGCAATCGGGGCGGCCGGAGCCGATGACTCCGACATACGTAGTAGCCAGTCTGCCCGGAGAGAACACAGCGGAATTCCTCCTCATGATTCCGTTCACCCCGCGGAACAAGGACAACCTGATCGGCCTGATGGTTGCCCGCTGCGACGGTGAACACCTGGGAGAACTAGTTGTACTGCAATTGTCCAAACAGGAGCTGATCTTCGGCCCGATGCAAGTCGAGGCCAAGATCAACCAGGATGAGATCATTTCCAAGGACTTGACACTCTGGAACCAGCAGGGGTCCCAGGTGCTCCGCGGCCAGTTACTGGTGCTCCCGGTCGAGGACACGTTCCTCTATCTCCAACCGATCTACATCCAGGCGGCGGAAGCGCCCATGCCGCAGTTGAAGAAGATCGCGCTGGTCATGGGCAACCAGGTGATCTACACGGACACGTACGACCAGGCTCTGGCGCGGCTAACCGCAATCATGCAAGGTATTTCCCTGCCCGCTGCGGCGCCAACCCCAGGTCCGGCCCAAACGCCCGCGGCCGCTCCGCCCCCTCCCGGCGCCGGTCAGCGGCTGGACTCCATCCGGCAGCACCTGAAGCGATACCGCGATTTGGCCGCCCAGGGTAAGTGGGCCGAGGCGGGGAAAGAACTCGAAGCCATCGAAACGGAGGCATCCCGGCAATAGCCAATGAACGAAGAGACCAGTCGCCCAACATCTATTCTTGTCGTAGATGACGACGACACGATCCGTTTCGTACTCCGAAAGATGCTCGAGGGAGCTGGATACGAGGTCCGCGAGGCCCCGAACGGCAGGATCGCGATGGAGGAACTCAGCAAGCGCCCGGCCCGCGTCATGATCACCGATATCTTCATGCCCGAGCAGGAAGGCATCGAGACGATCCGAATCGCCCGGAAGACCTATCCGGATCTGGAGATCATCGCGATTTCGGGCGCCGCCGGCGAGCGCTATCTGAAAATGGCCCGGCTCCTCGGGGCCAGCGCCTACCTGCTTAAGCCGTTTCACCTCAATCAGGTACTGGAGACAGTTCGCTCCGCATTGACCCGGTAGCTGAAACCTCGCACTCCGAAATTGAATCATTATGGAGTCATGGCTTCGAACGGTGGCTTTGTGCAGATCGGCGGGCCGGGCCTGCCTGTGCTACAGCAAAAGACCGTGAAGGACCCGGTATGCCGCATGGACGTGAATCCGGCAACTGCGAAGGTCCGAATCGACTATCACGGTAGCACTTACTACTTCTGCTGCCCTCACTGCCTCGAGAAGTTCAAAGCCGATCCGGAGATGTACCTGAGCGGCGAAAAGCCCGCGCCGCCGCCGGCCCGCCCCGGAGCGATCTATACCTGCCCGATGGATCCCGAGGTGCGGCAGGAAGGTCCCGGCGCATGTCCGAAATGCGGCATGGCCCTCGAACCGCTCGAAGCGGCGCCGCCGGCCACGAAAACCATCTACACGTGCCCCATGCACCCGCAGATCGTGCGGGACGGGCCGGGTTCCTGTCCCATCTGCGGCATGGCGCTCGAGCCGCGCACGGTATCCGCCGGCGAGGAGGTCAACCCGGAGTACGTCGACATGAGCCGGCGCCTCCGCTGGAGCGCTGCGCTCTCGATCCCCCTGTTTCTGATCGCTATGGGAGAGATGGTTTGGCCGATGGGGTTTCTCTCGCCGCGCGCGATGGTCTGGATCCAACTCGTCCTTGCAACCCCGGTGGTGCTCTGGTGCGGCTGGCCGTTTTTCGAGCGCATGTGGCGTTCGTTCGTGAACCGAAGCCCGAACATGTTCACATTGATCGGCATCGGCACCGGAACCGCATACGTGTATAGCCTGGTCGCGGCCCTCGCTCCGGGCATCTTTCCTCCTTCGTTTCATACGCATGGCGGGCTGCCGGGCGTGTACTTCGAGGCGGCGGCGATCATCACGACTCTGGTCCTGCTCGGGCAGGTGCTGGAGCTGCGAGCCCGGAGCCGTACCTCCGGCGCGATCCGGGCGCTCCTGGGGCTTACTCCGCCCGTCGCGCGACTGCTGAATGAAGACGGAACCGAGCACGACGTTGCGCTCGACCGCGTTCATCCCGGAAACCTCCTCCGGGTGCGGCCGGGCGAGAAGATTCCGGTGGACGGCGCGGTGATCGAAGGCACGAGTTCAGTGGACGAGTCTATGCTCACCGGCGAACCGATCCCGGTGGAGAAGTCGCCCGGCGCGCGCGTAACCGGCGGCACGGTGAACGGCACCGGAGCGCTCGTCATGCGGGCCGAGCGGGTGGGTGCGGATACACTGCTGGCGCGGATCGTCCGGATGGTGAGCGAGGCACAGCGCAGCCGCGCCCCGATTCAGCGCCTGGCTGACGTCGTGTCCGCCTGGTTTGTGCCCATCGTGGTCCTGGTTGCCGCGGTGACGTTCGTCGTTTGGGCAGCCGCCGGTCCGGAGCCCCGCATGGCGCACGCGCTGGTGAACGCCGTGGCAGTGCTGATTATCGCCTGCCCGTGCGCGCTGGGGTTGGCGACCCCGATGGCCGTGATGGTCGGAACCGGACGGGGCGCCACGGCTGGCGTTCTCATCAAAAACGCCGAGGCGCTCGAGGTCCTTCAGAAGGTCGATACCCTCGTGGTGGACAAGACCGGTACGCTGACCGAGGGCCGGCCGCGCCTCGTCTCAGTCGAGCCCGCCGAAGGCACGGGTGAGCACGAACTGCTGGCGCTCGCCGCCGGACTGGAACGGGCGAGCGAGCACCCGCTCGCAGCCGCGATTGTGGCCGGCGCCCAGGAGCGTGGCGCCGCGCCCGCGAAGGCTGCCGGCTTCCAGTCAATCACCGGAAAGGGCGTAACCGGCACGGTGCAGGGGAAGCAGGTGGCGCTGGGGAACCGGGCGCTACTCGACCAACTCTCGATCGACCCCGGACGGCTCGCCGGAGTGGCCGAATCGCTGCGCCGCGAAGGGCAGACCGTGGTCTTCGTGGCGGTTGACGGCCGGGCGGCCGGACTGCTCGGGGTTGCCGACCCGATCAAGGAATCCGCGCGCGAGGCGATCCGCATGCTGCATGCCGAGGGCATCCGAATAGTGATGCTGAGCGGGGATAGCGAAACAACGGCTAGTGCGGTCGCGCGGGAACTGGGAATCGATGAAGTGCACGCAGAGGTGCTGCCCGAGCAAAAGGGGGCGGTGGTGAAGAGCCTTCAGGCCGGGGGGCACGTTGTGGCGATGGCCGGCGACGGCATCAACGACGCGCCCGCACTTGCCCAGGCTCACGTTGGGATCGCCATGGGAACCGGCACCGACGTTGCCATCGAGAGCGCCGGCATCACGCTGGTGAAGGGCGACCTGCGAGGCATCGTACGAGCCATCCGGCTCAGCCGCGGCACTATGCGCAACATTCGCCAGAACCTGTTCTTCGCATTCTTCTACAACATCCTGGGAGTGCCTGTCGCCGCGGGCATTCTGTACCCTGCGTTCGGGCTCCTTCTTAGCCCGATCCTGGCAAGCGCGGCGATGACGTTCAGTTCTGTCTCGGTAATCTCAAACGCACTGCGGCTTCGCAGACTCAAACTGTAGGGGCCGGGCATGCCCGGCCCGCGGTTAGAACGGCCAGCGCCGGCCCGGTATGGGCACGCCGCGGCGTTGCTGCGCGGGGTTTGGTCCGCCGGAATCGGTGACGGGAACACTGGTCATGGAATTGCTGAAGTCCAGTTCGTTCGGCTCAAAGCTGACCGGACGGTCCAACACCATCTCGATGGTCGAGCCCCGTGTGAGGACCGCGTCCGGACCGCGCGACAGCAGCACGCCCATCAAACCCGCCGCCGCACCTGCCGCGGCGCCGATGCCCGCACCCATGCCGTAGTGGCCGGTCGCGCCGCCCGCGATGACGCCAACCGAGGCGCCTGCCGCGGTCGCCTCACCAATGGTCCGCGCGTCACCGGACTTATTGCCCTCGCTCTTGATCTTGCCCTCGCTCTTATCCAGTTCTTCCGAGGTACGACCATCGAGCGCCCCGATGCGCGCGCGGAAGTCGCGCGTCACGCCGTTTGGTAACGTGAGCGAGTCGAACCGGAGATAGAGTTCCCCGCGCCCCTTCACGCGCCCCGGGCGCTTCACCTCGGTGATCGTGCCGGCAACGTAGCTGCCCGGCGGAATGACCACGCGCCCCTTGACGAGGATCGGGAACGCGGTCTCCAGGTACACGCGGTCGCCCTCGCTCGAGTGCTTGGTGCTGACGCTGTTGATCAGGCTCAGCGGGACGCGGGTGCCCGGCTCGACTGTAAACGCGGCGCTATTGCCGCCGTCCGCTTGCCGCCAGCCGTCCTTCTCGCCCGCCGGAGCCTGGGCAGCCAGCGCGAAAACCGAGCCTGCCGCGAAAACCGCCAGAATACTACGCAGCCACATGATCGCTCCCTGTCTCCAGATTGTACTCTGCCACTCTATTAAACGCGCCGGAAGCGGTTTGTGTTGCGCTCAGATCACCCGGACGAGGCAGCTATCGACTACGTAAGGGGATCCGTATGCCCGGCAAGCTCATTTGGTCCCGAATGGCGATTTGAACGGTGGGGTCATCGCCGACGTTGCCCGGCAGCCTGAGGTTGATCTGGTAGAGCCCCCAGTAATTGTCGACCGCACCCACGTACAAGATATTGCCGTCGTCTACAGGAACATTGTCGAGCAGGAGCCGGAAATCTTTTCGGGCGGCGATTTGGAGCGGCGCGCGCGGTGGAGTGTAATCGTCGATCGGAAAACTATACCCCCCCAGCCCCGTGGCGTAAAGTATGAGGATTTCTTCCGGCCGGGCAGGCGCCTCCGGCGTCGCAGGGACGAACTCGGGCCAGCGCTGCGCGACCACCAGGTTGGGATCGAGTTGAAACAGCGCGGGCGCATACTCGCGCAGGTTGACGGTGATTTCAGGCCCGGCGACGCCGCGGTTCGTGATCTGCACCTTGACGTTGCCCGGCTTCCACATCGTCGGAACAAGAAAATTCACCTGTCTCGGAGAGACATAGAAGACCATCGCCCGCGAGCCGTTCACGAGCACGTCCACTGATCCGATCCCCGCGCGGTTGGCGTCCGCCGCGCTGCGGCCTTTCTCCACGTCCGCCAGGTTCTCCCCGAAGAGGCTTGCAAACGTGTACGGGGCCACGTAGCCGACCTGCCAACTGGCGGAGTTGGCGACCCCTTCGGCGGCGTACTTAGGCACTTGCGCCCGAAGAACTGGCGCCAAGGCCATGAAGACGAGCAGGCAACAGGTATGTCGCATGGCTTGATTCATATACTAGTTGTTTGCGCCGACGATCCCTCTCATGGCCGCCGAGATAAATTTCATGCCCGAACTGCCCGAAGTCGAGGCTATTTGCCAAAAGATTTCACCCGAAATTACGGGCCGGACGATCAAAGTCGTTCATGTGCTGCGTCCCCTGGTCACGCGGCCGCAGACGGCGGCTGACGTCGCGAGGCTCGTCACGGGCCGCAAGATCCGTTCCGTCCGCCGCAGGGGCAAGAACATCGTGATCGATCTCTCGGGCGGCGTCGCCATTCGTATTCACCTGCGGATGACCGGCCATCTGGAGGCCAGCGGCGCCGTCACGCCCTCCACCCGGGCATGGTTCGAGTTGGGGCGAAACCGGGCGCTGCTGTTCAACGACACCCGCGCACTCGGCCGCCTGAACGTCCACAGCAGCGTTGAATTGGAGAAACTGCTTGCCCCGCTCGGTCCCGAACCCCTTTCTCCCGAGTTCACCCCCGAAAGGCTCGTCGAGGAAGCGCGCGGCTCGCGTCAGCCCGCAAAGCTGTTTCTCATGGACCAGAAAAACGTGGCAGGGCTGGGGAACATCTATGCCGCCGAGGCGCTCTTCCGCGCCCGCATCAATCCGGTCAAACCGGCCGGCAGTCTGAGCCGGACAAAGCTCCGGGAGCTGCACGGAGCCATTGTTTCGGTGCTCCGGGAAGCGCTCAAAAGTGCTAAGATTGCTTACAACCAACCGGGGAGGCACCTGGAAACAGAAGAGTTTGTCCCCGCTGTGTACGACCGCGAAGGAGAGCGCTGCCGGATTTGCGGCCGCCCCATACGCCGCATCGAACAGGGCGGCCGGTCGACATATTACTGCCCAAACTGCCAGAGATGAATTGATGAGTATTCCCATTTCGACCGTCGCATCCCGCGCCTCCGAATTCCGCGAGCAGCTCACCCGGCGTGTGCTCGTAGCCGACGGCGCGATGGGAACGATGCTGTACTCCAAGGGCATCTTCATCAACCGGTGCTACGACGAGCTGAACCTCTCCGCGCCCGCGCTGGTACGGGAGGTTCACGAAGAGTACGCGAAAGCCGGCGCCGAGATTATCGAGACCAACACGTTCGGCGGGAACCGGCTTCGGCTGGCTCCTTTCGGGTATGCCGAGAAACTCGAAGCCATCAACCACGCCGGCGTGCGCCTGGCGCGCGAGGCGGCGCGGGATCAGGCGTTCGTGGCCGGGGCCATGGGACCTCTCGGCGTGCGCATCGAACCCCTCGGCCCGACCTCATTCGCCGAAGCGCGCGCGGCGTTCCGTGAACAGGCCGAAGCGCTGATCGAAGCCGGGGTGGACCTGCTGGTCCTGGAGACCTTTTCGGATATCCGCGAACTGCGTGAAGCCATTGCCGCGGCGAGGGAAGCGGCGGGCAAGGAGGTCGTGATCGTCGCGCAGGTCACCATCGACGACTTCGGCAACATGCCCGACGGCACTGCCACGGAGACTTTCACCCGCAAGCTCGACGAGTGGCCCGTCGATGTGATCGGATTGAACTGCTCGGCCGGTCCGAAAGTCACGCTCGAAACGATCGAGAGAATGATCCAGTTTTCCGGCAAGCCGATGAGCGCCATGCCGAACGCAGGGCACCCGGCGACGGTGGAGGGCCGGAAAATTTACTTGTGCTCGCCGGAATACATGGCGCAGTACGCGCGGCGATTCATTCTGAACGGAGTAAAGATTCTCGGCGGATGCTGCGGCACCACACCGGAGCACATTCGCCTCGTGCGCGCCGAGGCGCGATCCTTCCAGCCGGCCCACCGCAGGAGCACGGTGACGGTCGAGGAGCCGGAGACCAAGGAGAAGGCCCTCGCGGCGCTTCCGCTTGCCGAAAAATCCCGGCTCGGGTCGAAGCTTGCCGGGAAGCGCTTCGTAGCGTTCGTGGAAATTCTGCCGCCGCGGGGCGTCGACGCGGCGCGGGAGATCGAAGGCGCGAAGCTGTGCGCCGCGGCGGGGATCGACTGCATCAACGTTCCGGACGGTCCGCGCGCGACAGCCCGCCTGAGCGCCCAGGTGACCTGTCAGCTCATCCAGCAACAGGCCGGCATTGAAGCCGTACTTCATTTCTGCTGCCGCGACCGCAACATCCTCGGCATACAGTCGGAGTTGCTCGGCGCACATGCGGTGGGCGTGCGGAACCTGATCTGCATTACGGGCGACCCGCCGCGCATGGGCGCGTACCCGAGCGCTACGGCCGTGTTCGACGTGGACGCGATCGGCCTCGTCAACATTGTGAACAACCTCAACCACGGGCTGGATATCGGCGGCAACCCTATGGGCTCGCAGACCGCGATGGTGATCGGGGTAGGCGCGAATCCGGGCGCGCTCAACATGGACGAGGAACTGCGCCGGCTCGAATGGAAAGTAGAGGCGGGCGCGGAGTACGTGGTAACCCAGCCGGTGTTCGACATCGACCTGCTCGAGCAGTTCCGCAAGCGCATTGAGCACACGAAATTGCCGCTGATCGCGGGCATTTGGCCCCTGACGAGTTACAGAAACGCCGAGTTCATGGTGAACGAACTGCGGGTGCCGGTTCCCGAGGAGCACATGAACCGTATGCGCTCCGCGGACAGCGCCGAGAAGGCGCGCGCCGAGGGGATCGCGATCGCACGGGAAATGGTGCAGCGGGCCAGGCCGCTGGTCGATGGAGTGCAATTGAGCGCTCCGTTCGGCCGGTATCAGATGGCCATCGAGGTCGCCCAGGCGATTGGAGCGGAATAGGCGTCCGCTGATTTTTTCGCGAGAATGCCGTAAGCTGTTACCTGTTACCTTGCATGGCAACCGATCTGATCGTCATCGACCCTGAATGCCCGAGCACGCAAGCGCTCGACAAAGCTGCCGCCGCAATCAAGAGCGGCCTGGTCGTCGCAATTCCTACAGACGCGCTGTACAGCCTCGTGGCCGACCCGTTCAACCTGCACGCCGTGGGACGGGTGTTCATGGCCAAGGGGCGCGAGTTCCACCGCTCTCTTCCGTTGCTCATCCCGGACCTTCTGGCCGCGGAGGATCTGGCAAAGGAAATACCGAAGCGTTTCTATGTGCTGGCGCGGCATTTCTGGCCCGGGCCGCTGGCCGTGATTGTTCCCGCCTCCGCCAAGGTGCCTCTGAAAGTGACAGGAAACACGGGGCGCCTGGCGCTCCGGCAGACCCGCTCGGTGACGGCGGCCGCGCTGCTGGAACGGTTGGGCCAGCCGCTGATCGCCACCAGCGCCAACCTTTCCGGCCAACCCACCTGCCGCAGCGGGATCGAGGTATTCGGGGTGATGGACGGCCGGGTGGACCTGGTGCTTGACGGCGGGCTCTCCGCCGGACCGGGCAGCACAACGGTCGATATCACCGAACCTTGCTGGCAGATCATCCGCGAAGGGGCAATCCCGGAAAAAGACATTGCCGAGTGCCTCGGGTAGAAACCGAAACCGGGGACAGTTCGAGCCATGCCGCGCTGAAAGCGGCACCCGCGAGCATGAAAACGGGGCAGAGGTGAGGTATGCTCTTCAGAGCCAACGCGCAGCGTAAGCCGGAGTAGTCTGTGAGGCTGTGCAAG
>JAEZIJ010000225.1 GCA_023436715.1 Acidobacteriota bacterium | reverse complement strand
GTGTTGAGGATGGCAACGGCTGCGGGGGCCGTGTCTCGGCCAGCAGCAGGCTCAGCCCCAACAAGATCAGCACCACGCCCGAAATCGGGTCCGCGACGAGCGTCAGCACGCCCGCGCCGAACAGCAGCGCGCCGCCCACCTGGCTGTAGTTCCACCGCCCGATCCGCACGTTACACGCTCCTTTGCGCCGCCCGGCGCTCAGTCCTGCGGTTTATACTGGTAGCCGCGCTCGGCCCGGCATACCTTGGAGAAATCGCAGCGGGTCGTACAATATGCCCCACTGCGCGTCCGGTGATAGCGGATGATGAAGCTCCCCTGCCGTGCCCGGCCAATATGCTCGTGCAGCCAATCCTGCGCCTGGTTCAGCGCATCATGCGTCACCAGCACCTCGCCGCTCACCTCGCCGCTGCTGATATGCCAGAACAGCCCGCCCGCGACCCTCAGGCCCGGCGCCCGGCGCTGGACCAACGCCTCGGCGGCCCGCATATACAGCATCATCTGAAAGTCGCGCCCCTGCTGCATGTCTTCCAGGCTGTACTTCGTGCCGCCGCTCTTGTAGTCGATCACGATCACATGGTCGCCGCACACGTCCATCCGGTCGATCGTGCCGCGCACCGCGATCGGTCCTGCCGGGCCGTCGAGCACCAGCGGATCGTGGTCGAAGCCGAAGCGCGCTTCGAGCAGCCAGGGCCGCCGTTCCGCGCCCGCGACCACACCGGACAGCGGGTTCTTGCTCTGCGCAAACGGGTTGATCTGGCTGAAGTCGGTCTGGACCAGCCGCCGCAGACGCCCGAACATATCTTCCTGTTCATGCTCCCACAGCGCCGTAACGCGGAAGCCGAACTGCTGCGGAGCCTCGTCGAAGACCTGCTCGGCGACCTCGTGCAGGATCGCCAGCGCCTCGGCATGGTTTTCGGGCGCAATCGCCAGCCCGCGCTCCGCGACGCGCCGGTAGGTGCCTTCCAGGATGGCATGGTTGACCAGCCCGCGCTGCTTCGCGTCCAGCCCCTCTTCCGGCTCGTTGAGCGGATCGAGCCGGAGCACGCGCCGCGCGAAAAACTTGAACGGGCATGTGCCGTAATCGTTGAGCTGGCTGGCGCTCCACGTGTGCTCCGGTCCCAGTTCGTCCGCCACGCTCTGGACCAGTCCCGGCAGCCCCAGCACGCCCGCGTGCCGGTCGAAGGGAGAGGCCGTGCTCTCGCGCACCGCCTCGATCGCCCGCCCGCGCAGCGCGTTCTGCCAGCGCGCCCACCAGTCCGCCCGCGTCAGCAGCTCGTTATAGACACCCAGCGCGTCGTGCAGGCTGCCGGCCCCCGGCTCGCCGCTGAAGATCGCCGCCGCCGCGACCGCCGCCTCGTTCAGCGTGGCCGCTTCCCTCAGTTGCGGCGCGGCCCCCAGCCGCACACGCATGATCTCCTCGGTCGTCATCTCGACCGACGCCCGGATCGCGCTCCAGTAGGGCGACGGCGGGCACGCGCGGCCCTTGTCGTCCACGTAGAAGCGGCTGATCGTCAGCGACTCCCGTGCCAGCCCGATCACCTGGTAGAACAGGCTCATGTCGTCGGAGCGCTCGGCGGCGGTTTGGAGCGCGATTCCGGCATCCGCCAACGCCTGCCGTTCCCCGGCGGTATAGAGCGCTTCTTCCGGCTCCGGCGCGGGAAACACACCCTCGGCCAGCCCCAGCAGGAACACGTGTGCATGCGGCAGGCCGCGCACTTCCAGCACATCCGTCGCCAGCACGCGCCCCAGGCGGCTCTGTCCGCCGGGCGGCACGATCACATCCCGGTCGATCGCCAGTTCCAGCTCGGCACGGAAATCGCCCCACGACAGCGCCACCCCCTCGGCATGCACCAGATCATATGCCGCCCGGATGCCGCGCAGAATCTTCTGTAACACGCCCACCGCCAGCAGATCGCGCACCACGCGCCCGGCGTCCTGCCCGGCGCGGATGCACGCCAGCACGTTCAGCGATGGCTCGACCGGCTCCGGCGCGGCCTCGTCGTCCGTCGCCTCGGCGCTGTCCTCAGCCTGCGCCGCCGGGTCCGGCCCGATCAGCCCCTCGATCCAGGCGGTCAGCTCGACCACGCTGCCGGATGTTGGCGGCGTGATCCGCGCGAAGAAGGCATCCAGCGCCGCGAGCAGCGCTTCGTCAGCGATGCCCTGCGCTTCCGGTAAGGTATCGCCGTCCTCGTCGCGCACCGCCTGGGCCGACGCGTGCACGGCGTCCAGCCACACCTCGCGCCCGCGCACCACATGCTGCGCCAGGCTGAGCCGCTCAAGCTGGGCGATCTGATCAGGCGTCAGGCCCGCCGGCTCGAAGTAAGGGCTGCGCAGCACGTCCAGCAGCTCACGGCGGGGGAAGTCGCGCCCGGCCAGATCGAGCAACGCCAACAGGGCCGCTACCGCCGGATTGTCGCGCAGGCTCACGCCCTCGCGCACGACGAGCGGGATGCCGTAGGCGCGCGCCGTCTCGCGCAGAGCCGTACTGTAGAGGCCGGGCTGCCGCGCCACGATCGCGATCGCGTCGGGCGGCGTGCCGTCCAGCAAGAGCCGCTTGACGCGCCGCAGCACAGCCTGGACC
>JAEZIJ010000221.1 GCA_023436715.1 Acidobacteriota bacterium | reverse complement strand
AGTCCAGGGGCGAGGCATGCCTCGCCCCTACTTCTTCGCTGCCGCCTTCTTCGCGGGCGCAGCTTTCTTCGCGGCTGGAGGCGGGCCGAGCGGATCGTTCGCCGGCGCCGGACCGACGCGCTCGAATGTCAGGGCCGTGATCCGTATCGGCGTCAACGGCTTTTCGCTGGCATTGGTCTTCACGACCGCAATCTTGTTCACCACGTCCATACCGTCTACCACCTCGCCGAAAATCGTGTGCTGGCCATTCAGATGCGGCGTGGGCGCAACCGTGATGAAGAACTGCGTGCCGCCCGTGTTCGGCTCGCCGATGTTCGCCATGGCAAGAATGCCGGGCTTGGTGAATCTCAGAGTCGGAACGAATTCATCCTTGATCGTGAAACCGGGGTTTCCCATGCCGGTTCCAGCCGGGTCGCCGCCCTGGATCATGAATCCCGAAATCACCCGGTGGAACACCGAACCGGTAAAGAGGGGACGGCGCACCATCGCGCCCGTTTTCTGATCGCGCCAGGCCTTACGGCCTTTTTGGAGGTCGATGAAATTCTTGACGGTGATGGGCGC
This sequence comes from Acidobacteriota bacterium, assembly GCA_023436715.1. Taxonomy (GTDB): domain Bacteria; phylum Acidobacteriota; class Terriglobia; order Bryobacterales; family Bryobacteraceae; genus Fen-330. The sequence continues at coordinate 42,382 of JAEZIJ010000221.1, read as the reverse complement.
TTCCTTCTCGAACAGTCTGAGGGTGACCGCACCCATCGTGGTCGTCATGTTTGCATACAGCCCGGGCTCGCGCGCCGGCTGCTGGGCGGCGGGTTGCGCGGGCGGTGTCTGCGCCGCCAATGAGGCCGCCAAAAGGCCCAGTACGGCGAAATTTGCATAAAAGCTCATGAGGCCAGTTATACTCAAAACTTCGCGTATGCACAAGCGACTGGCCCTCGCGGCCTTACTGGTCGCGGCCGCGGGCTGGGCCAGACAAACCACAGTCACGCTGCTTGCTACCACGGACTTGCACGGGAACATCTACCCGGTGGATTACTTCACGGGTCGACCCGCCGAGCGCGGTCTTGCCAAGATCGCGACGCTCATACGGTCCATCCGGCGCGAAACGCCCAACACCATCCTCATCGATTGCGGCGACACGACACAGGGGACGCCGCTCGAAGCCGTCTATCAGGCCTACGTGTCGGCGGGCCGACTGCCCCTGAACCTGGGCTTCGCAGGCGAACCGCTGAGCCGCGATCCCATGATGCTCGCCATGAACGCACTCGGATACCAGGCCATGGTGCTGGGCAACCACGAATTCAACTTCGGCCTCGAGACGATCGACCGTGCGCGACGCGACGCGAAATTTCCGTGGCTCGCGGCGAATACGGCTGTCGAACCCGGCGCCGCCGTGAGGCCGTTCGCGCAGTCCATCGTCGTTGGGGTGGATGGAGTGAGGATTGCCGTGGTCGGGGTCACAACACCCGCCGTCCCGAACTGGGAGAAACCGGAGAATTACGCCGGCTACCGTTTCCTCAGCCCTAAAGAGGCGGCCGCATCCGCCATCGGCGAACTTAGGCGCAAACAGCGCGCGGACATCATCGTCGTCGCCGCACACATGGGACTGGGGCGCACGCCTGCAGAGTCGGAGTTTCCGAACGAGAACGCGGCGTACAGCATCGCATCCGGGGTGCCGGGCATTGACGCGATGGTGATCGGGCACACGCACCAGCAGATCGCGGGCGAGAAGGTGGGGAGCGTGCTGGTAGTCCAGCCGAAGAACTGGGGCATGGGGCTGGCACGCATCGATTTCACCCTGGAGAGCGGTGCGGACGGCCGCTGGAAGGTCATCGACAAGCGGAGCGAGTTGATACCGGTCTCAGCCGAAGTGCCGGCCGATCCGGGCATCCTCAAGCTCGCCAGACCGTATCATGAGCTTACGGAACGCTATCTGAACACCCCGATCGCCGAGTCGACAGCGGAGCTGGACGGGCGGCTAGGGCGCGTCGAGGACACCGCGCTCGTCGATGCCGTACACGCCGCGCAGATGTATTACGCCAAGGCCGACGTGTCTTTCACCGCGTTGTTCAACCCGCGCGTCAAGGTGCCGGTGGGACCGGTCACGGTGCGCCAGATCGCGGCCCTATATATCTACGAAAACGAACTTTACGCGATTGAGGGCACGGGCCGCATGGTCAAGGAAGCCCTCGAAAACGCGGCGCGGTATTTCGCGCCCTGCCCCGACGCCGCCTGCTCCCACGGGCCGCTCATCAACCCGAAAGTGCCCGGGTTCAATTACGATATGGCCCAAGGCGTCGAGTACGAGATCGACCTTACACGGCCGGCAGGCAACCGCATCCTCAACCTGCGCCGGAACGGCAAGCCGCTTCGTCCCGATGAGAAGCTTCGCATAGCCGTGAACAATTACCGGGCGGGCGGCAGCGGCGGCTACGAGGTGTTCCGCGGAGCTAAAATTCTCTGGCGCTCGTCGGAGGGCATACGGGACCTGATCATCCGGTATTACGCGGAACGCAAGAGTCTGCCCTCAACGCCGGACCGGAACTGGCGGATCGTGCCCGCGCAGGCGGTGCGCGTATTGGAGCGGGAAGCGGCGCAGGAGTGAGTGGCGGGCGCGGACGCCCGCCGCAGGTCAGAAATCCCCGTCCTTGATGTAGGGCTGACTCCAGAGAGTCACCTGGAGCAACAACGACTTCACCCACGCCTGGTACATGCCCTCGACGTCCTCGTCCGAATGCCCCTTCTTGGCTAAAAACGGCTTGAGCGTGGTCACGATCGGGTAAATCGCTACGGGAATGTAACGGTAGTTCACGACTTCGACCGAATCCACGTGGTCGGTCTTGTTCTTCGCGATGCGATGGTGGCGAAGGCCGATTTCGTACTGGTAATCGAGCCATTTCTGATCGTAGTTGGCGTCGGCGGTGTCGCTGATCCACTGGGCGAACCGGAGCCGGACTGCGGCCAGGTACTCGGGGTCGGGCTGCCCATCGGTGTTCCGGCTGAAGTAGTTCATTAAGAACGGGTGCGAGCTGAAATACGAATACCAGGCGTCCATGATCGCATCCACCTGGCTGGCCAGTATGTCTTTTGACATCTGGAGGTACTTGACATCGAAGTCGGTAAACAGGGCCGCCTGTTTGAGGCGGTCGAAATCCTTCATGCTCAGCGGTGACCGCGGCACGTCCGCGGTGCCGTAGATGTAGCCCGGTATTTTCGCTGGAGTCATAGCATCCCCCCACAATCTTGACTCCAGGTTACCATCGGGGGTCAGCGCCCCACCAATTCCTTCAGGCGCAGAGCGTCGTTGGCGGCGTAGCCGGCCTGGTCGTTATCGAAGTAACAGTAGACGTCCTTGCCTTCCTGGTCCCAAGCCAGGAAGTCGCGTGCCCAGCCGGCAAGCACCGGTTGGCTGTAGCTGCCCTGGTATGGCCCGTCGGGGCCATGCAGGCGCACGTAGACAAAATCCGCTGTTACTGTCTTTGGCGAAAGAAAGCGGTTGATCTCGTAAATGCAAAACGCCGCCCGCCGCTTGCGTAGGATGGCCTCGACCTCCGGGTTGAACCAGGAGGGATCGCGCAGTTCGAACGCGTACCGCAACCGGCGCGACAAACCGGAGAGGAAGGCATCCAGCCGCCCGGGGTCCGAACCCCAATGCGGGGGCAACTGGAACAGCACCGGACCGAGCTTCCTGCCGAGGATGGTCACACGGTCGAAGAATTTCGCGAAGGCGGCCTCGGGGTCTTTCAGCTTCTTCATGTGCGTGATGAAGCGGCTCCCCTTGACGGAAAACAGGAACCCGGTTGGGACGGTGCGCTTCCACTCCTCGAGCGCCGCTTCGGTCGGCAACTTGTAGAAAGAATTATTGATCTCTACCGTATCGAAGCGCTGGAGATAGAACTCGAGGAACCTGGAAGCGGGCAGGTTCTCCGGGTAGAAGGGTCCTCGCCAATGGCCATAATGCCAGCCTGAGGTGCCTATTCGGATCACCTTGCTTTTAGTGTCACACATGGCTACATTGAATAGTGGACTTGTTTGGTCCGATATGCTCAAGCTGACGAAGAAGGCGGACTACGGACTGATCGCTCTCCGGCACCTGGCGGTGGTGGAAGCAAATCAGAGCGCAAGCGCCAAGGAAATCGCTGATGCATATGGCATCCCGCTGCCGCTGCTCGCCAAGGTGCTGCAAAAGCTGGCCCGCAACGGACTGCTGACCCCGGTCTACGGCACGAACGGGGGCTACAAGCTGGCTCGCGATCCGCGCGAGATCAGCGCGCTCGAAGTTATACGGACCATCGACGGGCCCATCATCCTGACCTCGTGCTTCACACAGAGCGGCTGCGACCAGTCGGGCAAGTGCAGCGTGAAGGAGCCGTTGCGCCGCATACACGAGGGCATCCTGCAGTTGCTTGAAGGCATCACGATATCGGAGATGGGCGAGGAGTCCGCCGAATTGCATCAGATACAGCTCATGGGACAGGTATGAAGACGCCGATTTATATGGATTACCACGCGACCACGCCGCTCGACCCGCGCGTGCTCGATGCGATGCTGCCATATTTCCGCGAGAAGTTCGGGAACGCCGCCAGCCGGAACCACGCTTTCGGTTGGGAGGCGGAACAGGCGGTCGAAAAGGCGCGCAAGCAGATTGCCGGCCTCATCGGCGCCAGCCCGAGGGACATTGTCTTCACGAGCGGCGCGACCGAATCCGACAACCTTGCGATCAAGGGCGTGGCCGAGATGTACGCCGAGCGGGGCAACCACATTATCACGGTTACCACCGAGCACAAGGCGGTGCTGGACACGTGCAAACGGCTGGCGAAGCACGGCTGTGAGGTGACCTTCCTGCGGGTGCGGCCGGACGGCCTGATCGATTTGGACGAACTGCGCGCCGCTATCACCGATAAAACGATTTTGATCAGCGTGATGCACGCCAACAACGAAATCGGCGTGCTCCAGCCCATCCGCGAGATCGGGCGTATCGCTCGCGAGCGCGGCGTGCTGTTCCACACGGATGCGACGCAATCGGTGGGCAAAGTTCCGGTGAACGTGAACGACGACAACATCGACCTCATGTCGCTGAGCGGACACAAGATGTACGGGCCGAAGGGCGTTGGGGCGCTCTACGTGCGGCGGAAGAATCCGCGAGTGCAGCTCGCGGCGCAGATGGACGGCGGCGGGCACGAGCGCGGAATGCGGTCGGGAACGCTGAACGTTCCTGGGATCGTCGGACTGGGCGAGGCATGCGAGATCTGCCAGCGCGAGATGGCGGAAGAATCCGTGCGGCTCGCGAGGCTGCGCAACCGTTTGAAAGACAGGCTCTTCGCCGAACTGGACGAGATCTACATCAACGGCACGATGGAGCACAGGCTGCCCAATAATCTGAACGTCAGCTTCGCCTACGTGGAAGGCGAGTCGCTGCTGATGGGCATTAACGACGTGGCGGTGTCGAGCGGCTCGGCATGCACGTCGGCGACGCTCGAGCCAAGCTACGTGCTGCGCGCGCTTGGCGTGGGCGAGGACCTGGCGCACACATCCATTCGCTTCGGCCTCGGGCGGTTCAACACCGACGAAGAGGTGGATTACGTGGCCGGCCGGGTGATCGACGTAGTGAAGAAGCTGCGCGAGCTGTCGCCGCTGTACGAGATGGCAAAAGAGGGTGTGGATTTGAAGTCTGTGGAGTGGGTGAAGGACTAGCGATGTCTTACTCGGAAAAAGTTCTGGATCACTACGCGAACCCTCGGAACGTGGGATCGCTCGACCGCGGCGACAGCAGCGTTGGCACGGGCATGGTAGGCGCACCGGAGTGCGGCGACGTGATGAAGCTGCAGATCAAGGTGAACGAGGAGACCGGCGTCATCGAAGACGCCCGGTTCAAGACGTTCGGCTGTGGCAGCGCGATTGCCAGTTCGTCGCTGGCTACCGAGTGGGTGAAAGGCAAGACCATCGACGAGGCGCTGGCGATCCGCAACGTGGATATCGTCAACGAGTTGAGCCTGCCTCCGGTGAAAATTCACTGCTCGGTGCTTGCCGAAGACGCGATAAAGGCAGCGATAGAGGATTACAGAAAGAAACAGAAGGGGTAGAGATGATCAACGTCACACCCAAAGCGGTTCAGAAGATCAAGGAAGCGTTCGCCAAGAACGGCGTTCAAGAGGGCGGTTTGCGGCTGGGCGTTCAGGGCGGCGGCTGCTCGGGTCTCTCGTACCTGTTCCGTCTGGAAGCCAAGCAGAGGGAGAAGGATCAGGTCTACGAATTCGAGGGGATCAAAGTCTTCGTCGACCCGAAGAGCATGTTGTACCTGGACGGTATGACGCTGGACTACAGGGAATCCCTCATCCATTCCGGGTTCGTTTTCGACAACCCGAACGCCAAGAAGAGCTGCGGCTGCGGCACTTCGTTTTCCGCCTGATGAACACGCCCGATTATTTCCAGTTCTTCGGCCTGGAGCGAAAGCTTGCGCTCGATCCGGGCGACCTTGAGAGCCGATTTCACAAGCTCAGCCGGCAGCTTCATCCGGACCGTTTCGCCCGGGCCACACCGGCGGAGCGCGAGCGGGCGCTCGAGGCCTCGGCCGTTTTGAACGACGCGTACCGCACGTTGCGCGACCCGGTGGCAAGGGCCGAGTACGTTCTCAAGCAGCAGGGTCTGGAGCAGGCAAAAGCGCCGCAGGAGTTACTGCAGGAAGTGTTCGAATTGAACATGGCGCTCGAGGAACTGCGCGAGGGCGAGGATTCCGTACGGCCGCAACTCGAAGCTGCGAGGGACCGTTTTCTCGCGCTGCGCGGCGCGACGGACAAGGCCATGGCGGAACTCTTTGCCGCTCACGACCGTTCGGGGCCGGGTGCCGTTACCGCCGATCTTCGTTCGCTGCTGGACCGCCGCAAGTACATCGACAACCTGATCCAACAGGTGGAAAGTGGACTCTCCCGCTAATGTCATCCGTATTTCAAATTGACTTCGGGACCCGAAAACCGGAAGTCATAATCGGAATCGACCTCGGCACGACCAACAGCCTGGCCGCGGTGATGGACCTGACCGGCCCGAGAATCATACCGGGCGAAGACGGGGACCGCCTGGTTCCGAGCGTGGTACATGCCGGCGACGCCTCACCAGTGCTGGTGGGCAACCGGGGCCGGCAGATGCTGATCGACGACCCGGCCCGGACCGTCTACTCGGTAAAACGGCTGATGGGGCGCGGACTGGCCGACGTGGAGAAGGACGCAGGGCTGTTTCCGTTTCGCATCGCCGCCGGTAGCGAATCCGTGATACGGGTCGAGTTGGGAGACCGCAAGCTCACGCCCCCGGAGATTTCCGCCTTTATCCTGCTTCAGTTGAAAAAGAACGCCGAGGCGGACCTGGGGGTGCCGATCAGCCGGGCGGTGATCACCGTGCCGGCGTACTTCAACGACGCGCAACGCCAGGCAACGAAGGACGCCGGGCGAATCGCCGGGCTGGACGTGCTGCGGCTCGTGAACGAGCCTACCGCGGCGTCGCTCGCCTACGGTCTCGACAAGCGCAAAGAGGGGGTGGTCGCGGTCTACGACCTCGGCGGAGGCACGTTCGACATCTCCATCCTGAAAATCCGGGACGGCATCTTTGAGGTGCTCGCGACGAGCGGCGACACGCGCCTGGGCGGGGATGACATCGACGACCGCCTGCTGCGCATCGCGCTCGAAGACGTGCAGTCGGAGTGGGGCGAGGACGTTTCGCAGAACGCGTCGGCTGTGCAGACGCTGCGGCGCGCGGTCATCGGCGCCAAAGAGCGGCTTTCGTTCATGCAGCAGACGACCATCGAGTTCGACTGGCGCGGGAAGCCGTACCGGCGCGAAATCACGCGGGAGCAGTTCGAGAACCTGGTCCGGGATATTGTGGACCGCACGCTCGGCCCCTGCCGCGCCTGCATCAAGGATGCGGGCGTCACGGTGGAGCAAATCGACGAGGTGGTGCTGGTGGGCGGTTCGACGCGGATTCCGCTGGTGCGGAAAGCGGTCGAGAACCTGTTCCGCGCGCGGCCGCACACGGAGCTGAATCCTGAAGAGGTAGTCGCACTAGGCGCGGCCGTCCAGGCGGGAATTCTGACCGGGCAGGTTGAGGACAAGCTGCTGCTCGACGTGACGCCGCTGTCTCTCGGCATAGAGACGATGGGCGGGATCGTGTCGAAGATCATTCACCGGAACTCGACGATTCCGGCCAGCGCCACCGAGGTGTTCACAACCGCGGTAGACGGCCAGCGGAACGTGTTGATTCACGTGCTCCAGGGCGAACGGGAACTGGTGAGGGACTGCCGGAGCCTCGCGCGCTTCGACCTCAAGGACATCGAGCCGCTGCCGGCCGGGCTGGCGCGGATCGAGGTGAAGTTCCTGATTGACGCGAACGGCATCCTGAGCGTGACGGCGCGCGATCAGCGGACGGGCCGTGAGCAGTCGGTGGAGGTGAAGCCTTCCTATGGGCTCACCGATGAGCAGGTGGAGGCAATGATTCGGGAGTCGTTCGACCGCGCTGAGGAGGATTTCGCGGAGCGGCAGGTTCGCGAGGCCAGGCTGGAGGCCGATACGATACTGGCCGCCGTGGAGAAGGCGCGCGCGGGCGACGCCTACTTCGAGATGACGGAGGAGGAGCAGGCCGCCATCGAAAAGGCCGTGAACGAACTGCTGGTGGCTTATTGTGCCGACGACCATCTGCTGATCCGCTCGCAGATTGCGAAGCTGAACGACGTGACCATGCGGCTGGCGGAAGTCATGATGAATTCGGCCGTTGCGACCGCGCTGAAGGGGACAAAGATTTGAACGGTTTGGCAAACCAAATGCGCAACCCTACCTGGGAAGATGCGGAAGAGATTGGCCTGGCCCTGTTCGAGAAGTTCCCCGGGCAGGACCCGCTCCAGGTGCGCTTCACGGACCTCCGCCGCTGGGTGACGGAACTGGACGGGTTTAGCGGCGACCCCGCGGCGTCCACCGAAGGTACGCTCGAAGCCATTCAAATGGCGTGGTGGGAAGAGTGGAAATCTTAGGCTGTATGTTATACTTGGGGAGTTCAAAGGCAGAGTCCTGCCTGAACCCTAACTCAGGAATTCTTTCATGCCGAAGCTGAAATCACATCGCGGTGCGGCCAAGCGCTTCAAGCGGACGGGGACGGGTAAAATCGTTCGCCACCATGCGTTTGCACGTCACATTCTGACGTCCAAAACGACTACGCGGAAGCGCCGTCTGCGCCAGGGCGTCGTTGTCGATCCGGCGAATCACGCCGCGCTCGACCGGATGATTCCCTAATCTGATATGAACCGAGTGCGGACGGAGTGCGGGGCACGTACCCGTTGCGCCTCATAAAATCAAGGAGGAAACGTGCCTAGAGTAAAACGTGGAACCCACCGGGTAGCATCCCGCAAGAAGACGCTGAAGGCGGCTTCCGGATTCTTTCTCACCAAGAGCAAGCTGAACCGTGCGGCTCAGGAAGCCGTTGATAAGGCGCAAGAGTACGCCTATTACGGGCGGAAGCAGAAGAAGCGCGATTTCCGCGCGCTGTGGATCGTGCGGATTGGGGCGGGATGCCGTCAGGCAGGCATCTCGTATAGCAAGTTCATCGCCGGCTTGAGGAAGGCCGGCATCGACCTGAACCGGAAGGTTCTGGCCCAGATTGCAGCCGACGACGAAACTTCTTTCCGCCTCCTGGTGGAGAAGGCGAAGGCTGCGCTCGCCGGATAGCAAAGCAGATGGAACTCTTAGAGGACGTCGATGCGCTCGGAGCGCTCGAAGAGCGAATCCGCCAGGCGATTGAGCTGGTGACGGAACTGCGCCGCGAGAAGGATGCGGCGCTTTCGGGCAAAGAGGCCGTTTTGGCCGAACGCGATGCCGCCGTGCGTGACGCGGCGGCCGCGAAGGACGAGCTTGCCCGGATTTCGCTTGAAATCGAAACGCTGCGCCAGGAGCGGAAGCAGGTGCGCGGCAGGATCGAGCGGCTGCTCGGTCAGATTGATACCCTGAGCGCCGGTTAATCGGATCGCCTGTGGGCGACAAACACACTGTCCAGGTCACGATCTTTCACCAGACCTACAATCTGCGTACGTCCGGTGACGAGGAAGAGATCCAGCATCTCGCCGATAGTGTGGATCAGCTCATGTCCAACATCGCGGCAAAGTCCGCGAACGCAGATTCCCTACGCGTGGCGGTGCTGGCGTGCCTTCACATGGCCGACCGCCTGCGCACCCTCGAAAACGAGCTTGCACAGCTTAAGCAACGGGTGGAACAGAAGAGCGAGCAGTTCCGCATGCTGCTGGACCAGGCAATCGAAGGCCGGTAGTGGGGCAGATCGGGGGCTAAAGCCCGGGCGTTCGCATGACGTTGTGGCACGGCTAAAGCCGTGCCCTGATACAAAGCCCATCATACCCAAATACCCCAGTTTCGCCAGACACTGCGGCACGGCTGCCGAACTGTCGCTATCCCTCAAGAAGCGCCATGCGCGCCAGTACAGCTAAAGCCGTGCCCTGATACAAAGCCCATCATACCCAAACATCCCAGTTTCGCCAGATGCTGCGGCACGGCTGCCGAACTGTCGCTATGCCTCAAGAAGCGCCATGCGCGCCAGCTTCGCCAGATTGCGTTCCAGGTCATCGGAGTGGAGTGGCGAGGGGCTGAGTGGCTGCAAATCATGCAAGAGCGCCGCGCGGTCGCGCGTGCCATCAAGAAGAGCGACAAGCCGGCGGGCCAGCGGATCTTCCAGCCTCACCGTGGAATGTTTGAGCGTGGGGATGACGGAACCGCTGCGGGCGTGAAAGCGGGCCAGGGAGAAGGCGCGCGGGCGCTCGCTCACCTCCGTTGAAAACGGCGAGGGTGAAGCGTGAAGGTCCAGCAAACCGCACGCGTACGTTCTGAGCAGCAACTCCTGGAGGAGTTCGCCGCCGGGCGCGGAATCGAACAACTCCTGGAATGGGACGGCACGCGGCCAGGCGCGGCAGATGTAAGCCAGCGCGGCTTTCGCCAACGGCAGGCTGGTACGAACGCTCGCGCCGCCCGGGGCACGGAACTCCTGCTCACCTTCTCCATCGCCCATGGGTTCAGCGGCGCAGGCTGCCAGGAGGCTCGCCGCGCGCGAGGCGTCCGGAGGGTCCTCGATACGGACGTCCGCCCGGCAGAGCAGAGTCTGGCGAAAGCGCCGGCACTTCAGGAAATCGAGATACTGTTGCTTCTGTATGCGGTCGCCTCCGGCGAGTGTGCGTACCGCTTCGGCTGCGGCGGGCCCAAGCGCACTCTCCTGCATGGAGTGGAGCTGCGCTTCCGAGAGAAATTGGAGCCCGTGGCAACCTGCGTGTTCGACGAACTGGTGGAAGTAGACGGGGGAGTTGGTCTCGGCCAGATCATCGTGGAACAGGACGTAGGGCTCGCGGGACTGGACGGCAGCCAACTCTTCGCGGAGCGCGCCCGCTGGAGGCTCGGCGGCTGCCAGGACACCGATCAGTTCGCGGGCGCTGGTCAGCTTCGATTCGGGGTCCTCGATCGCGCGCGTGTGATAGCGCATCAGGTCGCGCGTGATCTCTCGCAAGCGGCAGCCAGGATAGGTGTTGTAGCTGACGTAGGCAACGCCCTGCGGAGCGAGGTTCGCGCGGCAGACAGCCAGCAGCTTATCGCGCACCGCGGCCGGCACCCAGGAATAGACGCCGTGCGCGACGATGTAGTCGAACTCGCCGAACTCGGGCGTGAGGTCCATCAGATCGAGATGATGAAACCGGCAGTTGGCGGCGCCGAGTTCGCCCGCCGTAGCCCGAGCCGTCTCGATAGCGCCGCGGGCCAGGTCAATTCCGGTGAAGGAGCTGCCCTGTAGCGTGAGCGCCATAGGGATCAGGTTCGCCCCGTTCCCGCAGCCGATCTCGAGCACCCGGCATTGCGACACAGGAGCCGGCGCCATGCCGAAGAGAATGGCCAGCGTGGCGAGGCGGTCGGGATGCGTCTGCGCCATCGGCTGGCTGTCGTACAGGATCCGATCGTAGGCGCTCATAGATGAATCAGGCCGATATCGCAGCGGCCGCCGCCTATGGCTGCCAGCCTGCGAGCCGGCCAGTGCAGTGCCACCGTGTGGTAGTGAGACGGGAACGATGTACGCCCAATCAGTTTCATCGTCCTGGTTTCCCACAACCGCAGTAGCGCGCCTCCGCTTTCAGCATCTTCCGTAAGGCACAGGAACTGCTCTCCGTCGCCCGAAAAAGCGAAAGCCGGGACCGAATCCGCCGCGAGCGCAAGCTGTCCTTCGGCTCCGGTTTCCACCCTAATCAGGGAGACGCAATGCGTTCTCGAACGGAAGTCGATCAACTCGAGCGCGAGTGACTGTCCGCCTGGAGCGAGTTTTGAGCGGCCCGCGCCCAGCGCGACTCTACGCACCGGGCCCTGCGCGCCGTCCGGATAAAGGACGGTTCCCACCTTGAATGGATAGAAATCAAGGGATGCGCCTTCGATGTCGCACACAGTGGGTGCGCTGTCCTGTCCGAAGAGCGTGACGGCGCCGCCACTCGCGGCAATTTCACGGACGTTCCAGTCCGGAAGGTCGATCGCGGGCGCGTCGCCGCCGCCGAGCCGGCACGCGGTCAACCTGGTCCCGCCGCCTGGCAAGAACTCTTTGTAGAGGAACGTATCTTCGAGGAAACACCCCGTCTCGATCGGGCGCGCGGTCTCCAACTGCCAGAGCAGTTGCCCGCTTTCGGTGTCGAAGATGCCGGCCAACCCGCGGGTCTTCGGCTGGCGGTCATCATCGTTCACGCACGCGATAAAGCGGCCGTCAGGCGAAAACTCGATGGCCGCAACGAAGGCGTCAAAGGGATAGGTGCGGACAGGCCTGCCCGAGAGTATGCCGTATTGCGTAAGCCCCCGGTGGCCGATTACGATATGTTGACCATCCGGAGTAAAAGCCAGCCGGGTGGCGAGGAATTCCTCAGTGGGAATCGAACAGACCGATTCGAGACGCAACATCCAGAATACATCAGCAGCATCGGCGCCCAATGCGCCGCTGTCCAGGTATCAGGTCCTCGTGCTGGTTGTGGCGTGGCTTGGGTGGATTTTCGATTCGATGGACGCCACCATTTACAACCTCGTGCTGACGCCGGCGCTGCGCGACTTACTGGCGCCGCGGAACAGCCCGGAGGAGATCGGTTGGTACGGCGGAATCATCCTGGCGGTTTTCCTGTTCGGGTGGGCGATTGGCGGCGTGGTTTTCGGCATGCTGGCGGACCACATCGGCCGCGCGCGCACGCTGGTGATCACGATCCTGATCTACGCAGTTTTCACCGGCCTCGCGGGGCTTTCGAACTCATGGTGGGAATTGGGAATCTACCGGTTCCTGACGGCGCTGGGCATCGGCGGAGAATGGGCGGCGGGCGCAACCCTGGTGGCCGAAGTATGGCCGGAAAGGCTGCGGGTGAAGGGCGCGGGGCTGCTGCAATCGGCCTGGGGCGCGGGGTATTTCCTGGCCGCCGGGTTGTACCTGCTGCTCTCGTCTTACAGTTGGCGGGTGATGTTCTTCGCCGGACTGGCGCCCGCGCTGGTGGCGATGCTGGCACGGATGAAGGTCCGGGAGCCGGAGCGCTGGAAAGAGGCGAAGGCTAAGGGCGAACGCCGGCCGACGCTCTGGAGTTTGTTTGCGCCCGAGCATCGCCGGGATACGCTGGTCGGTTCGGCGCTGGCGTTCACCGCTGTGTTCGGACTGTGGGGCGCGACGAACTGGACTCCCTCGCTCGTGCGCGAGATGATCGAGCCGGCGCGGCGGGACGCCGCGCAGACCGCACGAATGGTGAGCTACGCTGTGATGTCCCTGAACGCCGGCGCGATTGCGGGATACTTCGCGTTTCCGCCGATTGCCGAATGGATCGGGCGGCGGGCGGCGTTTCTGGTAATGATGCTGGGCGCGGCGGCTTCCCTGCCCGCGACTTTCCTTCTGCCCGACTCCTACGCCACGGTACTGATGACTCTGCCGGTGCTCGGTTTTTTCACGAACGGACTGTTCAGCGGTTTCCCCGTATACCTTCCAGAGCTCTATCCCACGCGGATGCGAGCGACGGGCGCGGGGTTCTGCTTCAACGCCGGCCGGATTCTGGCGGCGTCGGGGCCGTTCCTGACCGGCTACCTCGTGGTACATCTCGGGACGTTTGCGCGGGCCGCGAGTTCGATCGCCGTGGCATATGTGCTCGGGACCGCGGCTCTCTTGTTTGCGCGCGAAACTAAAGGGAAGCCACTTAGCTGATTTCGCCCGATATGATGGGATTGAGGCACGCGCGTTTCACATGGCTCGAGAGGAAAACATTTGGTCGCAGGTAGGCCGGTACTCGTCAATAGCTTTTATTCTTCCCACAAGCACGTTCGTGGGATACCTGATCGGCTATCTGCTGGACCGGCTCTTCCACACTCACTTCCTCTACCTGATCTTTCTGCTGTTGGGGATCGTTGCGGGTTTCATCGAGCTTTTCCGCGAATTGGGCATTGTCACGAAACAAGATGGTAGATGACGAACTGGTCTACGGAGCCGCCCTCCGCCGTATCTATCGTGCAATGAAGTGGTTGGCCGCGCTGGGCGCGATCGCCATGTTCCCGTTTTTGGGCGGGCTTTGGTCGATCGGGTTCCTGCTGGGCGCCGCGGTTTCCTACTTCAACTTCATCTGGCTGCACAAGATGGTGGATGCGCTCGCCCCGGATGCGCGACCGACCCCCAAGCGCGTGTACTGGTTTGTGGCGCTGCGCTATCTGCTGTTGGGCGGTGCCGGTTATGTTATAGTGAAGGTCTTTGGGATGAACGTCATAGCGACGCTTTCAGGGTTCTTCATCCCGGCGGCTGCTGTTATATTCGAGGTCCTCTACGAGCTAACCCATGAAGGAACATGAACTTTGGTTGACCGCCCTCTTTAATCATTTCCTGGCGGGACCTGCCAATGCCGTACGGAACTGGGTCGGAATGCCGGCCGAGAACCCGGCGCACCCCTGGTCCAACTTTGTCACCATGGAAATCCTGGTGGCGCTCATTATCATTGTGGTGTTCGCGCTGCTGCGTCCGCGGCTCTCGATGGACCGGCCCGGAAAACTCCAGCACATCTTCGAGATGGTGTACGAGTTTCTGCGAGATCAGACGGACGACGTCATCGGCCACCGCGGCAGGCGTTACCTGGCCTTCTTCGGAACGCTGTTTGTTTTTATTCTGTTCGGCAACCTGATCGGTATCATCCCGACATTCGAATCGCCGACGATGTTTCCGGCGGTGCCGCTCGGTTGTGCCCTCGCCACATTCGCGTATTACAACTTCGTCGGAGCGAGCACGCAGGGCATGTTTCACTATTTGAGGCATTTCGCGGGACCGATGCCGCTGCTGGCGCCGCTGATGTTCCCCATCGAGATCATCAGCAACTGCGCCCGGCCGCTTTCCCTCACCGTCCGTCTTTTTGCAAACATGTTCGCCGGCGAGCAGGTCACGATAGCGTTCATGGGCATTATGCCCCTTCTGATACCGCTGCCGTTCCTGGCGCTCCATATCTTTGTCGGAGTTCTACAGGCCTACGTCTTCGCGCTGCTGACGATGGTTTACGTGGGCGACGTGCTTCCCCACGAAGCCGAGCACTGATCGAGTTTTCATACCGGCTTGTTACGCTGCCAGTGTGAGCCCGCCGTTCTCCCAAGGATGGCGGGGACCACCTCCTGGGAGCGAATTCATCAAGGAGAAAAGAGAAAATGAGAGCAAAACTGATGCTGCTCATGCTGGCGATGCTCGTGCTCGCCAGCCCCATGTTCGCCCAGGGCGGCGCCGCTCCCGCGGCACCGGCTACCCACTGGGTATGGATCACCTCGGGCTTCGCCATGGCGATCGCTTCGGCGGTATGCGGTTTGGCGCAGGGCCTCGCCGTCGGTAAGGCTTGCGAAGGCATGGCGCGGAATCCGGGGGCTTCGGCCGCGATCCGTTTCGCCCTGATCTTCGGCTTGGTGTTCATCGAATCGCTGGCTCTGTACACGCTGGTGATCATCTTCGTCAAGGTCTCGGCATAGCGATTGGCATCATAGGGCAGGCGGAATCCCGCCTGCCCGTTCCTTCCGTCAAATCTCCAATGAAACTGCAAGGTATCTATCCGCCCATCACAACTCCCTTTACCTCCGACGGCGAACTCTATCGCGCGAAGGTGAAGCACAACGTCGAGAAATGGAACCTGACGGGGCTTTCCGGCTACGTAGTGTGCGGCTCCACCGGCGAGAGCGTAATGCTCACTCCCGAAGAAAAGTACACCTTGTGGGAGTGGGTGGCGGAGTATGCGGCGCCTGAGAAGCTTCTGATCGCGGGCACGGGAATGGAGAGCGTCCGCGAAACGGTCGCGCTCACGAATCGCGCGGCCGAGATGGGGTACAAGGCCGCCATGGTGCGGACGCCGCACTACTACAAGAACCTCCTGAACAACTCCGCGGCGCAGGTGCTCTATTTCCGTTCCGTCGCGGATCAGGTGAAGATTCCGATCATGATCTACAACTGGCCGCAGGCGACCGGGCTCGATATTCCGGCATCCGCGGTGGCCGAGATATCGGAGCACCCGAACGTCATCGCCATCAAGGAAAGCTCGGGGAACCTCGAGAAGGTGATGCAGATGATTCGGGAGGTGAAGCCGGGGTTCCAGGTGCTGGTGGGATCGGCGCCGACGCTGTGGCCGTCTTTGGTGGTGGGCGCGGTGGGTGGCGTACTTGCGTTTTCGGGTGCCGCGCCGTATGCGACGGTAGCCCTGTGGGAAGCGTTCCGCGCGCGGGAGCAGGAAGCGGCTCAGGACTGGCAGAACCGGATCTCCAAAGCGGCCGTGCTGGTCACAACGCGCTACGGCATCCCCGGCCTGAAGCATGCGATGGATTTGAACGGCTATTACGGCGGCCCGGTGCGGCTCCCGCTGACTCCGCTGTGCCCCGAAGCGCAGCGCGAGGTCGAGGCGGCGTTCAAGGATTTGAAGGGGTAAACGGACAGGCCAGGAGGCCTGTCCCACTGGTCGATCGTTTTCGCGTGGCTCTCCTGGTCCGCACTCAGGTTCAGAAGACCCGCCGCAATTAAACCGGCCGCTCCCCAGAGCACCGCGAAGCTATATGTCCGAGTCACGGTGGATTGCCTCCCGAACCCACGTTAAATCCTCTTCGTCAATCCAGTGTGTCAGGCGGGTAAGGAATTGTAAGGACAGGGTCTAAAGACCCTCCACCCGTGGTAAATTCGGGTCGTGCGGGTGCTGATTATCGATGACGATGCCGAGCTTTGCTCGCTTCTCACCGAGTTCCTCTCGCGCGAGGGTTTCGCGGTCGAGATAGAACTCGAAGGCAAGCGCGGCCTCCAGCGCGCGCTCACCGGCAGCGCCGACCTTGTCGTTCTCGACGTGATGCTGCCCGGCATGGACGGCTTCGAAATCCTACGACAGATCCGGCAGAAAAGCCGCATCCCCGTGCTGATGCTGACCGCCCGCGGCGAGGATGTCGACCGCATTGTCGGACTCGAACTCGGCGCGGACGATTACGTTCCCAAACCGTTCAACCCGCGCGAGCTTGCCGCGCGCATCCGCGCGATCCTCCGCCGGACGGAAGCGAAGCCGGAACCCGGCCGGACCAGGCTCGATATTAACGGCGTGCTTCTCGACCCCGGCTCGCGCGAAGTGGCCGCGGATGGGCGGCGGGTCGAACTCACGACGCTCGAGTTCGACATCCTCGAACTCCTCATGCGTTCGGCCGGCCGCGTGCTTTCGCGCGACGCCCTGATGGAGGCCATCTATAACCGGAAATCGACACCGTTCGAGCGATCCATCGACATGCACATCAGCCATCTTCGCCGGAAGCTCGAACAGGGCCGCACGCTGATTAAGACTGTCCGCGGCGTGGGCTACCAGTTCTGCCGCACTCCGGATGAAGAGCCAGAGGCATGAAGTCGCTGTTCGTCAAAATCCTGGTCTGGTTCCTGGCTGTCATGGCATTCACGGTGGCGGGATTCATCTTCACCACCGCTTCGGTGATGAGCGCGACGCGGGGCCGTGATCACCTGTTCGTTCGCATGCTCGCGTTTCAGACCGAGGAAGCGCGCCACGCCTATGAAACCGGCGGGCGCCAAGCGCTGGTGGCGTTTCTCGAACGCTTCAGGGACGTCTTCCAGGCCCGCGGCATCCTTACCGACGCTGGCGGACGCGACCTGCTCACCGGGGAGAACCGTCGCGACCTCATTCTATCCGCCCACCAGCCGGGGCGAGCGCTTCGCCTGCGCCCCGCGGTCCTGGCGCATCAATCCGAAGATGGCGCGTACTGGTTTTTCCTGCTCGTTCCGGGGCGCCCCGGCTTCTCGTATTTCCTGCCGCAGTATTTGTGGATTGTCGGCGTGGTCGTGCTGCTCTCCTATGTGCTGGCGCTGCATCTCAGCTCTCCCCTGAGGCGGCTGCAAAAGGCCGTGGAACAGTTCGGGCGCGGCGATTTCTCCGCCCGCCTACAATCGCGCCGGCGTGACGAGTTCGGCCAGCTCTCACGCACCTTCGACCAGATGGCCGACCGCATACAAACGCTGCTCACCGCCGAGCGCCGCCTGCTCGGCGATATCTCACACGAACTCCGGTCGCCGCTCGCCCGTCTTGCGGTCGCGGTGGAACTCGCGCGTTCCGGCGAGGACCGCGAAGCCGCGCTGAACCGCATCCAAAAGGAAGCGGACCGCCTGAATGCTCTCGTAGGCGAACTGCTTCAGGTCACGCGCGCGGAGGGGGATCCCGCTTCGCTCCACCGCGAAGCCGTCCATCTCGATGAGCTGTTGCGCAATCTCGTGGACGATTGCTCGATCGAAGCGACAGCGCGCGCGTGCCGCATCGAGTTGAAAGCGAATCCGCCGGCTGAAGTGAAAGGCGACGCCGAACTGCTCCGCCGGGCGATCGAGAACGTCATCCGCAACGCAGTCCGCCACGCGCCCAGCGGCACCCCGGTCGAGGTCAGCCTGGCTACGAACGGCGATGCTTCGATCATCGTCCGCGATTACGGACCCGGCGTCCCCGAGGAGAACCTGCCCCGCATTTTCGATCCGTTCTACCGGGTCGAAACGGACCGCAACCGGAGCAGCGGCGGAGTCGGGCTCGGTCTTGCCATAGCGCGGCGCGCGGTTGAACTCCACAAGGGCCGCATCGTGGCACGTAACTCGGCGCCGGGCCTGACCGTGGAAATCGACATCCCCTCCATCGCGTAAACGTTCGTCAATGTTATGATGTGACACCGGAGCTCATAATGTTCAAACGAATCGCACTTACGGCGGGCATCGCCGTGTTCACCTGTACCAGCCTGTTCGCCGACTTCAGTTACGAGCAGACCACCAAGATCACGGGCGGCGTCATGAAGTCTATGGCCTTCCTCTCCAAGCAGTTGCGAGAGCCGATGAAAAGCACCATATCGGTGAAGGGCAACCGCATGGCGACGACGATGCCGGGAATGTCCGCCAACATCATCGACCTCGACAAGGAAACAATGACCGAGGTCAATTTCCAGAAGAAGACTTACTCGGTCATTACGTTCGCGCAGATGATGCAAGCGCTCAAGGAAATGGACGCCAAGATGAAGTCCGAGAAGGGCGCCCAACAAGTGGACATGACGTTTAAGCCTTCCGTCAAGGAAACCGGGCAGACCCGCGATATTAACGGCGTGAGCGCGCGCCAGATGATCGTGACCATCGATTTCGAGGGCACCAACCCCGAGACGAAGCAGCGCGGCGTCTTCATGAGCTTTGTCGCCGACACCTGGATCGCGCCGGCCGTATCCGGATATAACGAGGTGCAGTCGTTCCAGGAGCGCATGGCGGCCAAGCTCGCCTGGATGCCGGGCCTGACTCCCATGGCGGGCGGGGCCGAGACTTCCAGAGCGATGGCCGAAGCCTACAAGGAATTCGCGAAGATGAACGGCATCCCGATGCTCCAGGTCTGCAAGATGGGGATGGGCGGCGCGATGCCTCAGGGCGAGGCCGGCCAGCAGCAGGCGGCGCAACCGCAACAACAGCAGCAGGTGGAGGCCCCGAAGCCGTCGGTCGGCGGCGCGCTCGGCAAGCTCGGCGGACGGTTCGGCGGGTTTGGTGGACTGGGCCGCCGCAAGAATCAGGAAGAAGCTCAGCCGCAACAGCAGCAACAGCCCGCTCAGCAGCAGCAGGCGAGTGCGGGCGGTCCGCCAAGCCTCATGGAAATGACGACGGAACTCTCCGGCTTTTCCGCCGGCCCGGTCGCCGATTCCGCATTCGAGATCCCGGCAGGATTCAAGCAGGTCGATAGCGAAACCGTAAAGGCCATCGGCCGCGGCCGGTAGGTTTCCCCAAAAGCAAACCGCTCCCTCGCCGTCGCGGCTCGGTTTCGAGGGAGCGGTTTACCAAATTTTCCTCTCAACGTTTTCGTCCGTTCCCCGGTATATACCTGTGAGTGCACACCGTGGCGACAGAGCGTGAGCAACTCGGGACCTTCGAACAGATCCTGATAGCGCACGAACGCCAGGTTTACCTCACTGCCCTGCACTTGCTCGGGCGCCGCGAGGACGCCCAGGACGCGGCGCAGGAGGTGTTCCTCAGGCTGCATCGGCACCTTCACCGGCTCGACGGTTCACGCGAACTGTCGCCGTGGCTCTACCGCGTCACGGTAAACGTCTGCCGGGACCTCGCGCGCGAACGTCTGCGCCATTCCGGTCCACCGCCCGCCGACCATCTCGTTGGGGGCGGGCCTGATCCGCACGGTGAAGCGGGTCTGGCCGAGCGCCGGCGGCTCGTCAGCCAGGCGCTCGGAACGCTCCCGGATAAGGAACGCGCGGCGCTGGTTCTGCGGGACATCGAAGGGCTCACGACGCGCGAAGTCGCACGCGTCGTTGGTTCCGCCGAGGTCACAGTGCGGTCGCAGATCAGCAGCGCGCGGCGGAAAATCAAGACTGCGATCGAGCGATTTGTTGGAGGGCGCCTATGAATTGCCGGCGCTTTGAGAAGTGGTTTGCGTTGGATGTCGAGGGCGACCTGCCGGTGCGAAAGCGGCTGGCGGTCGCTGAGCACCTGGCAGGGTGCGAGCAGTGCCGCAATTTTGCCGCGCGGATGGAGGTCAGCCAGCGCGCGGTGAGGGATCTGGCAAACGAGCCCGTGGAAGAGGCAGTGCTCGACCTGATCCGTGCGCGCGTGCTGGCGAGGGTGGCGGAGGAGGAGCGTCCGAGACGTTCTTGGCGGTTTGCGTATGCGGCGATCCCGGCGGTGATGGCAGTGGTAGCGGTCGTGGTCTGGATGTCACGGCCAGTACCGCAGGAACCGCCCCCGGTTCCCCGCCCTGTTGCGTCGATGCCCACGCCGCCGGTGAGACTGGTGCCGAAGCCGCTCGTCAGGCGCGCGGTTCGAAGAAGGCCTGCACCGCCGAAACCGCGGCCTGAACCGTTGATGGTGAAGCTCGAAACCAGCGACCCGAATGTAGTCATTTACTGGATTGTCGAAAGCGGAGAGTGAACATGCGAAAAGGACTGTTAGCGTTGATGCTCCTGCTGCCCGTCGGAGTCTGGGCGCAGGAAAAGAAAGAGGAATCCAAATCGGAACTGACTTCGAAGGTTTTCGAGGTCAAGCCCGGCAACGTGGAGCGAATCGCTAGCGCACTGCAAAACCTTCTTGGAACATCCGACGCGGTCCGAACAGACCAAAACCTCGGGATGGTTGTCGTCCGCACACAGCCGGAACTGATGCCTGCGGTTGAGCAGGTGGTGAGAAGGCTCGACACGGCTGTTCCCATCCCGAATAACGTTGAGGTCACGGTTTACCTTCTGGAGGCATCCCGAGAGCCGGCTCCGGCAGGCACAAGTATCCCGCCGGACCTGCAGTCCACCGTCACACAGTTGAGGAATATTTTCGCCTATCAAAACTTTCAATTGCTGGACGCGGTGGTGCTGCGCAGCCGCAGCAGTCAGAGAGCTACCGCAAGCGGCTCACTGTCGTCCGCGAAGGGCCAACCCGTACCGTATCAACTCGTCCTGCGGCCAACAGTCCAGGCTGACGGGGGAACGCGATCAATCCGAATCGACGATCTCCGGTTTTCGGCTCGAGTGCCGCTGACGACGGGCACCGGCGGCCAAAGCTACTCCAGCGTCCACGAAGCGAGTATCAACGCCAACATCGACGTGAAAGACGGCCAAAAAGTCGTAGTCGGCAAGACCGGCCTCGAGGGCACCCAGCGTGCGCTGATCCTCGTCCTGTCCGGCAAAGTCGCGGATTGCCGGGCACCGGCGCGCCCGGGCGCGCCGTTACCGTATCATATTCACGATGGACTTAGTGACAGGCAATATCGGTTGGATCGAGGTGATCTGCGGCCCCATGTTCTCCGGCAAGAGCGAGGAGTTGATTCGCCGCCTCCGGCGCGCGGTCATCGCCCGCAAACGCGTCCAGGTGTTCAAGCCCACCCTCGACGACCGCTACTCGGCGGACGAGATCGTATCGCACGGAGATATGCGGATGAAGTCCGAGGTCGTCTCCACTCCCGCCGAGATTTTGGCGAAACTCGACTGGCGAACCGAGGTAATCGGCGTTGATGAGGCTAATTTCATGGGCAAGGACCTCATCGATGTCGCGACAAGACTCGCCGATAGCGGCAAGCAGGTGATCGTTTCCGGCCTCGACACGGACTATATGGGGCGGCCCTTTACACCCATTCCGGAATTGCTCTGCCTCGCGGAATCGATCACCAAAACGCTGGCCATCTGCATGCGCTGCGGAAACCCCGCCAAGCATACGCAGCGCCTGGTGGCCTCCGACGAACTCATCGTAGTGGGCGCCGCCGGCCTGTATGAGGCCCGCTGCCGCCGCTGCTTCGAGCCCGGCGTATCCAAACAGGAAGTCCTGGAGTTCGCCCGGCCGCGCCTGACTGCGGAAAAGGGGTGATAAAATGCGGTTGTAACTCCAGGAAAGGAGCATATTTACTGTGAGTGAACTCGACAACCCTTCGGGCAGTTCCGGATGGAACCTGAGGATTTCGGTGCTTTTCGGCGCCGTGATCGCTTTGTTAGCCGCGATGGTGTATTTGTTTATCCAGGTTGACCACTTGCGGAGCGATCTCGCGAAGTTCCGCGAGTCGACCTTGACGGAAATTTCCAATTTGCGAGAGACATCTTCCGTGACCACCGCCACCAACAGGCGCAACCTCGAAACGATGAAAGAAGAACTCGAGACCGCGCGCCGGCAAGCCACCATGGCGGTAGGCCAAGCGAAGACGGAGGCCGTAAAACGGGCCGAAACACTCGCCAACCAACTTGCCGAAGAGCAGAAGCGTCAGTCGGCGCATGTCGCGAGCCAGATCTCCGAGGTCAAAGCGGCCACCAGCGACGCCGCCACCAAGATCGGCGAGGTGAAGACCGACGTCACCGGCGTGAAGACCGACCTGACCGCGACGAAAGCGGAACTCGATAAAACCGTTGCGGATCTCAAACGGGTTCGCGGCGACATGGGCGAGATGAGCGGCCTCATTGCCACCAACGGCAATGAGCTTAACGCTCTGAAGGCCCTCGGCGATCGCAACTATTTTGAGTTCAACCTTCAGAAGACCAAGGCCCCGCAGAAGATCGGGGACATTGCCGTTCAGCTCAAAAAGACGGACGTGAAAAGGAACAAGTACACCGTCGAAGTGATCGCGGACGACAAGAAGGTTGAGAAGAAGGACAAGAATATCAACGAGCCGGTACAGTTCTACGTGTCCAAGGCGCGGCAGCCTTACGAACTGGTGGTGAACGAAGTGCGCAAGGACCAGATCGTAGGCTATCTCGCTACTCCCAAAGTACAGACTTCTCGTTAGGCCTTCCCCGGGGGCGGGCGTTTCCCGCCCCCATGTAATCTTTACACCCACACTTCTTTGCCCCCCGCGTGTTTTCAGCAGATGACAATGGAACCCGAATTGCTCGATTACGGCACAATATGCGCGCCGCAATCTCCAACCGCAGTTTTTTCGCGATCTCGGGTGCCGTCCTCGTCTTCGCGGCCGGAGAGACCCTCTTCTTCAACGCTATTCGCAACCTTCGTGATGAGTCCCGAAAGCTTCAGGAAGCGGTCGTAAATGAAATCGCGGGTGTTCGCCAGAAGACGCTCGTCAGCAATCATGAACAGACGATCGAACTCGACGCGCTGCGTACGGAATTGACTGCTGTCAGGGAACAGACCACTACCGAAGCAGGGAAGGCGAAACTGGATGCCCAACGCCACGCTGCCCGGCTGACGGCCGCCCTCGCAAGGAAGGCTTCCGCGAGCAAGCAGCAGGTTTCCGAAGAACTCATGAACGCCCGCGCTGTTACGGCTGCCGCGCACGAAGCCATCGGAGACCTCAGCGGTGAAGTGAACACCACTCGCGCGGAAGTGGCGGCAACCCGGTCGGGCGTCGACCAGACATCAACGGAGTTGAGCGCGGCTGGCTCCGGCCTCGACGGGTTGAGAGCCGGGATCGCCGCGAACAGCCGCCAACTCGCGGACTTAAGGGCGCGCGGCGAGCGCAAATATTTCGAATTCGAACTCGCCAAGGCACAGGACCGGAAGGTGGGGGGAGTCATCATCCGGCTGCGCAAGGCGGACGCGCGCAGGAACCGCTATACGGTCGAACTCATGGCGGGCGGCAGGGTGATTGAGGAGAAGGATCGGAACATCAACGAGCCTGTGCGCTTCTACGTCGCGCGGGCGCGGCAGCCGTACGAGTTGGTGGTGAACCGGATCGCGGGAGACAGAATCGAGGGTTATCTCGCCGCTTCGCCGCAATGATGGTAGCGGCCCGCGTCTACTCCAACGGCAGGGCCGATACCAGCAGCTTGCCGGGGCGCGCTACCTCGATCTTCAGCTTGTCGCCGAGCGAAAGGTTCCCGCTGAGCGTAAGCGTGTAGTGCGACCGCATCACCTCGAAAATGCGCGAGCCCGGCGGTCCGTTCAGCGATTTGCGCATGTCGCGCACGTTGAACGATGCTCCGCCGGTCTGGCGGGCCAGGCTCTCGAACATCGATCGGTCGTAACCCATCATGTACGCCGGAAAGATCGACACGCCGTTTCGCCGCGCGAGCTTTATCACTTCTTTTTCCGAGACGCGGCTGTAGCCTTCCACCCCGGTGGTCACGAGGACGAGAACGCGCCGGAAGCTGCTTCCCTGAAAGCCCCCGTCGACCGCCGCATAGAGCGCATCCAGCACCTTCGGAGTGTTCCCGTACTTGATGCCGGCGATCGAGCGGCGCAGCAGCTCGCGGCTGGACGTGAAATCCTGGACGAGATCGGCTGAGGAGTGAAATGAAACGATCGCCATCTGCTCCTTGGGTTGGAGCTGTAGGATCAGGTCGTCGGCCAAGGGCTGCACCATTTCACCGAGCAGGCTGGTGTCGAGCAGCAGCATCACATCCATCTGCCCCTGCGAGAACCCGGCTGCTTCCACACGCCTCGGCGTGCGGTCGTCGAGCACTTTGAAATCCTCGGCCTTCAGGTCCGTAACGGGCTTGCCTGATTTCTGCTCGACGACGGTGACCAGCAGTTTCGTCGCGGGCCGGGCGGGAAGAGCGAGAATCGCGGCCAGTGCCAGCCAGCGCAGCATACTTTTACTCTCCTACAGTGCGGGCGACGCGCACCTTCGAGCCCGTGTCGAGCCGCTGAACCTGGGTAACGGCAACCGTGTCGCCCTCACTCAGACCCTGGTCGATTTCGACGTCCTGCCCAAAGCGGTCCCCAAGCTTCACGTCCCGTGCCTCCACCGTATCGCCCTTCACCACAAATGCCTTGTAGGAGCCCAGGACGTAGTTCACGGCGCGGAACGGAACCAGGCGGATTTCCTCGAATTTGCTCGTCTTCACCCGCGCCCTGGCGTAAGAGCCCGGTTTCAGGTCGCCCGACGGGTTCTGGATCAGCGCTTCAACGATGAAGGTCCGTTTGCTCTGATCGACCGTGGGCGAAATGCGCCAGATCTTTCCCTGGAATCCCCGTTCCGGGTACGCTTCCACCGAGACGTCCGCCATCTGACCTTCCTTCACCCACGGCGCCATACGCTCAGGGATCTCGACGCGAAGCCGGATCGGATTCGTCTTTACCAGAGTGAACAGCGGAGTGTTCGCACGCACGTATTGCCCGGCGGTGACCTGGCGCTCCTTGACATGCGCGTCATAGGGCGCCCGCACCACTGTATCGCGCAGCTTCTTTCGCTGGAGTTCCAGCACCGCTTTGAACCGCTCCACTTCCTGCATCAGGTTCCGCGTCTGGTTCAGCGTCAAGTCGTACGCCGCCCGCATAGCCTTCAGCCGGGCGTCCGCCGCGTCGAGGTCCTGTTGCGAGCCGATCTTCTGGTCCGTCAGTTCCCGCGCGCGCTTGTATCGCTGTTCGGCATCGAAGAGATCGGCCTGCGCCCGGCGGGCATCAGGCGTCTCGCGGATATCGCCCACCTTGTCCTTCTCGTTCTTCAATCCGAGACGTTCGAGCGACTGGCGCAACTGCGCTTCGTTCTGAGCCACGACGTATTTCTGCTCTTCGTCGGAAATCCGGGCCAGGGCCTGCCCCTGCTTCACCTCATCGCCGAGGTCGACTTTGACCTCAGCGACCGGCCCGTCGACCTCCGCACTGATGATGACTTCATCGTACGGGAAGAGCGTGCCGACGGACTCGACGACCCTCTGTATCTGGCGCGTGGCGACGGGCGCCACGCGGACCTCGACTGGCCCCGTATCTTTCCTGGCCTGGACCTTCTGCTGGCCGCCGCAACCCACGAATGCGGCGAGCGAAACTCCCAATATGGGAACAAGAACCGATTTCATGAAATCCCTAGTGTACCAGCGGGACACACAACCGGCACAAGAAGATAGGCGCTCAAAGGGGCTGCTGCGGTTACAGCCTGGTGCGTTCCACGAGGCTCGCCACGGACGCAAGATAGAGGGCCAGCTTCCCATGCCGGTCGCTCTGGAACAATACCGACTGGCTGTCGGGCGAGAAAACCGTCGTCACCCGCACGGGTTCGGCGGCGCGATGTTCGCAAATCGTCAGCTCCCGCCGGGTTGCGCGCAGCAGGAGCAGAACATAGGGCGAAGCGGGGCTGCCGCTCGCGCCCGCGAAAACGGAAGCGTCGGCATTCGGCGTGAAATGGATGTACTGGGTCGTCACGGAGATCATCCGGTCCGTCCCGTCCGCGAGGTTCAACTCCCTGATGGCGTTGAGCTTACCCTTCTCTTCAGGGAAGTTCAGGTACAGAACGGAGCTGCCGTCCGGCGACCAGAATGCAGGCCCTGTCCGCCCCGGCGCGAGTGCGAGCGTGCGGTCGTCCGCTCCGCCGGCGCGCATCCACCGGAGGGCGTTTCCTTTGCGGTAGAGAATCGCACCGCCGGCAGGACTGGCGAGAGGCAGCGCCAGCGGGTCGGGAGACGCGAGCAGCGTACTCGGCGCGCCTTTCGCAATCGGGATCATCCGAAGCCGCCACGCTCCCTCGCGCATCTCGACCGCAAGCCCGTAAGATCCGTCGGGAGCGAGGCTGAACTCGCGGCCCCGCCAGCCCTCGGGAACGCGGTAGATCTCTTTCTCTTTGAAATTGGACAGCTTTACCAGTCGCAGCGAAGGCCCGTCAAAGCAGCAGAAACCGCGGTCGTCCGGAAGCAGCGCTATCGAGGCGCCGTCGAGGTCCTGCATGGACGCGGCCTGTTGCAACTCGCCGTTCTTCAGGCTCATGTGAAAGACTTGCGGCGAGCCGGTGCGGTCGCTCCAGAAAAGCAGGAATTCGCCCCGGCGCGAGATGGAGCGATTCCAGTACGCGGGCAGGTAACTCGAGCATGCCGGGTTTGTCAGGCGCAGCAGTTGGAATTCGGTGGCGGGGTCCGGGAAACGCGCCCACTCCGAGGGGAGGCGGCGAGGTTTCCCCCATGCCGCGCCGATCGCGGCGGCAGTCAGGGAGGCGGCCCATCCCCGCCGCGTCCAGTCCTGCCCGGCGGTCATGCGGGGTGTCAGAACGGGAAGTCGCGTTTAGCGGAAGCGACCCTGGCGCGGCCCATGTAGCGGATTGGGTTCTCCGCGCTGCCACGCAATCGCACTTCGTAGTGCAGGTGGGGCGCCGTGCTCCGGCCCGAAGTGCCTACCGCGCCGACTACTTCGCCCTGGCGTATCTCCTGGCCGGGCACCACCGCGAACCGCGACATGTGAGCGTAGTAGGTCTGAATTCCGTTGCCGTGGTCGATTACTACAAGCCGGCCGTAACCGCCCACGAACTGCGCGTGGAGAATGACTCCATCGGCGGCGGCCCGAATCGGCGTGCCCACGGGCGCGGTGATGTCTACGCCCCGATGGAAGGCGCCCTCGCCCGAGAACGGATCGGTCCGGCTCCCGAAGTGCCCCTGGAGTCTGCCTTCCACAGGCCAGATCGCCGGAAGGACGTTGACCTGCCAGAAGCGCGGATAGCGGTGTGTTTGACTGGAGAGATTGGCGGTCCGCAGAAGGTCGTACTCTTCGATAGATTGCTGGACCGTCGGGAGCAGCGGGCCCTCCGACGAAATGTCCGACGGCCCTTCGAGCTTCCTTTTCAGCCCGTACACCATCGAGATTTCGCTCGCCAGCAATTGCAGGTTCGCAAGCTGATCGTTTGTTTGCTTGGATTCGCTCTGCAGCCTCCGGTAACGGTCGCGCAGAGCGCTGATTTCCTGGCGGAGCGAATTGTAGTTGGCGACCTTCCACGCCATCCGTGCGTAGGACGACACAGCGCCTATGACGGAAAAACAACCGGCAAGCGCAAGCCCGATTACGATGTAGACTACGCGATGTGGAATCTGTACCCTTCGCAGCCTGCCGTGCATCGAGTGAGCAAGCACGAGGATAAAGTACTGCTGCTTCATGGAGTTTTCTCGCTATCACGGTGCGGGCCGTACGCGCAGGCACTCCACCCGCAGAAAACTGAGTACTAGAACTGCACGAACTTGGAAATTTATCAATTTCGGACGTGAGTGTCAAGGTCTCACGAGAGCGTAAGGCAATGCCCCTCGCCGGCAAAGTTCCGGGAAACCCGACTTATGGTATGTACGTCTGAGGAGCTTTGACCCCTGCTACCCTGAAACCAGGGGAGGGCTTATGGGGCATACGTGGGGGATCGTGTTGGTTGCGGCGGGTGTGGCAAGCGCGCAGCAGATGGCGCCTTTAGGCATCGTGCGAGGCACGTTGATCGGACGGGACGACGCTAAAACCGGGGAGTTGACGGTGCGGCTCGGGGACAATCACGTTTACTTCTTCCAGTTCGATGCGCGGACATACATCGAAAAGGACAAGCAGCCGGTCCCTGCCGGGAATCTGGCGACGGGCGACAGCATCGAGATACTCTCGGACGTGGGCAAGACCTCCGGCGAGCGGTACGCTCGAACAGTGAAAGTGCTTACGGAAGAGCCGGCTTCTCCATCCGGCCGCGTCCGGCTCCGGCGCCGCTCGGCTGAGAGCGATTCCGCACTCGAAGACTTATTCCCGCGCGGCAACATAACCTTTGCGGGTGTCGTCGCCTCCGTAGGGCCGGATTCGCTCCTGCTGCGCATCAAGGGCAAGAGCGAAACACGCATCCTGCTGCGGCCGGACACGCGGTACTTCCGGGCCGGGGCCCAGGTGGACGCGGCCGATCTCGCCGTGAACACGCGGGTCTTCGTGCGGGCCGGCAAGAACCTCTACGACGAAGTGGAAGCTTTTCAAGTGGTTTGGGGAGATATCCTGAAGCCGGATTGACCCCGTGCGGAGTCGGTTTACAGTTGCGTTTGGCTTGTTATACTAGGGAATTCTGAATTCGTCCATTATGAGGCATTTAGCGGTAATTCTGGTGGCTGCCGGCAGCGCGATGGCAGCCGATTTCGCGACGGGGCAGGCAGCCCGCGCCATCATCGGACAGCCGGCCTATACGGCACAAACTCCGACGTCGTCCGACGTTGTTCTAGGCGGTGTGAGCGGTCTCGCCTACGCCAACGGCATGCTCATTGTTGCCGATGCCAATCGCGTAGCCGCGAGTCCTATCAACCACCGGGTTGTGATCTTTAACAACGTGAGCGGCTTCCTTCCAGCGCGCACCGAGCCGGTGCCGCAATTGGGACGGCAGGAGGACCCGGACGGCAAATCCCTGCGACCCTGCTCCCTGTGCGTCGGCAAGGCCGACATCGTACTCGGGCAGCCGGATTTCCAGACCACGGACTTTCACGTCGGCGCCGCCGGCCTTCGCCTCCCGACCGCCGTGGCCACCGACGGGACGCGCGTTGCCGTCGCCGATACCGACAACAACCGTGTGTTGATCTGGAACCGTATCCCCACATCCCAAAACGCGCCCGCGGACATCGTTCTCGGCCAGCCGGACTTCAACGGCAATATGCCGAACGTCCAGACCGGCGACGTCCGCGTGCCGAGCGCGAAGTCCCTTCGATCGCCCCAGGGCGTGTGGATTCAGGACGGAAGGCTTTTCGTCGCGGATAACCAGAATCATCGCGTCCTCATCTGGAACAGCTTCCCGACCTCGAATTTCAAAGAGGCGGACGTGGTTCTCGGGCAGCCCAACTTTAACACCGCCATCAGCTCCGATTCCTGGAATACCGGCATCAAGGCGGACGCCAACACCCTGCTCAATCCCGTGTCCGTCACATCGGACGGCGTCCGGGTGTTCGTCTCCGACCTCGGCCACAACCGCGTCCTTATCTGGAGCTCGATTCCCTCGAAGAATCAGCAGCCAGCGGACATCGTGATCGGCCAGCCCGATATGACCTCCAAGACCTCCAACAATTCCTACACCGCAAGGATAGAAGGGGTCGATGGAGAGATACCCGGAGGCACCGCGGAAGTTACTGCCTTTCAAACCGGCAAAAAGATCACCGCGCGCACCAAGGTACTTTGCGGTCCCGACGGCGGCACGGATGAAAATGACGTGGCCACTTATCCGAGGCGCTGCGCCGCCACCCTGGACTACCCGCGCTATGCTCTTTCAGACGGCAAGCGCCTGTTCATTGCCGATGGCGGCAATGATCGCGTCCTTGTGTTCAACCAGATTCCGGCGCAGAACGGCGCCGCCGCGGACGTTGTTCTTGGCCAGATCAACGACCGTCTCGTGCAGACTTCCGACACCGAGGGTGAACCGGACACCGAGCGCCGGTCGAGTTCGGACTCGGTCCGCACGCCCACGTCGCTCGCCTGGGATGGCGTCAACCTGTTCGTGAGCGAGCCGTTCAGCCGCCGCGTGATGGTGTTCACTCCCGGCGACACCCCGCTGCCCCAGACCGCGGTCCGCAACGCGGCCAGCCTCGATGTGTACGCCCTCGGCTCGGTCACATTCAGCGGAACCGTCCGCGAGAACGACGAAGTCACGATCAAGATCCGCGATAAGGAGTACAAGTACAAGCTCAAGAAGGACGACACGTACGCCGTGATGATCGCCGCGTTCATCGATCAAATCAACGCCGGGGATGGCGATCAGTGGGTATTCGCATCGGCAAACAACGCGCTCAATGCTCTGAATCTCAGTTCCCGCGTCGGAGGCGAGGCGGGCAACGGGACGACGCTGACCGTCTCGCGCTCGCCCAGCGACGCGACCATCCTCGCCGCCGCGAGCGGCGCCACGATGAGCGGCGGCGGCTTTGCCGCGAAGCTCGGCCCAGGAAGCCTGATTTCCATCTTCGGAACCAACTTGAGCGACACTACCGCGGCAGCCCCGCCGGACGCGGATCCCCTGCCGACCGAACTGGCCGGCGTTCGGGTGTATATCGACGGCATGGCGGCGCCGCTGATAAGCGTTTCGCCCACGCAGGTCAACGCGCAGCTTCAGTTTGACGTCACCGAAGATATGTTAGGCGCAAGCCTTTTCTCCAACGTCAGCGCGTTCGTCCGCACGCAACACAACGACGGCACTGTCACCAGCACGACTGCCATCGGCGTGCCGGTCGTTCCCGCCAACCCCGGCATTTTCACTTACGGCGGAACCGATCCGCGCCCGGCCGTGGCCCTGCACGCCAGTTCGCAGGCCTCGGGCACAATCTACCTCGAGGGCACGGCGGCGAAAGACGACACCGTCACGGTCAAGATCGAGGATCGTTCCTACAGCTACAAACTGGAGGAGAAAGACACTCTCGAGGGGGTTCGCGACAAGCTCATCGACATTATCAACGCCAGCGACCCTCAGGTCTACGCCTTCGCCGGCGGGCAGTTCCGGTACATCCGGCTGAGGGCCCGCGTGGAAGGCCCCGCGGGGAACGGCATCAAGTTCAGCGCTACCAGCGATGGCGGCAACGTGGTCGTTGGCGGCGTCAACTCGGCGCTGTGCTGCGCCAACATTGCCGGCGCGCCGGTCACAGCGGACAATCCCGCCATTCCGGGCGAGAACATCATCATCTTCGCCACCGGCCTCGGCATGATTCAGCCCGACGACGCCAAAAAGTGGGTCGACACCGGCTTTACCTACAAAGGGCCCGTGCAGAACACGCCGATCGAGTCGGTTTCGTCGATGGCAGGCGGCAAGACCGCCGCCGTGCTCTACGCGGGGATGAAGCCTGGCTCAGTGGGTCTGTATGAAGTGAATCTGGAGCTGAACTCGGATCTCCCGACGAACCCGCTCACTCAGCTCACGATCGCACAGAGGGAGTACATCAGCAACATCGTGACCATACCTGTGCTGAACCTGAACCCGAGCACGGACACGACGCCGTAGAAACCGCGCTCCCTTACGGTCGCGGCTCTGAACCAGAAACCGAGCCGCGACCGTGAGGGTTTGGCACTCATTGCGGTGCCCGGTACCCGTGCCGCGCGAGCAGCGCTCGTGCGGTCTGTTCGTCGCCGGGTGCCACGTAAAAGAACGCTCCGACCCGCTCTGTGCGGAAAATAATGCCGCCGCTGTACTTGTCCGGCTCCACAAGGTAATCCAGACCGGCCTCGGTCAGCCGCTCCTCAAGCTTCAGCGCCTCCTTTAGGCGCTTGGCAACGTAGATCAGGACAAGCTCCTGATCGCCGAAAAACTCCGATCCCTGCCTCATCCTACACCGCTCTCGGTATGCGCCTGATCAGGTCCGTCAGTTCTTCGCGGCTCTCCGCCCCGATGGTGAAGCAATCCACGCAATCCAATCCGAGCGCGAAGCGCAACATCTCGTCAGGCCGGTCGCGCAACTGCCCTTCGCCGAAAACCTTCATCCCGATCACGCCCTTCCCCGCCGCCTTCATCTCTCGCAACACGGAAATCACCGTCTTGGGGTCCGCATCCATCAGCACGCCGGCCGGGTTGATCCGCGCCAGGTCCACGTGAACCCAGGGCGTCTTTGCCGCCGTCCGCAGCGCGTCGAGCGAATGGCAGGAAACGCCGTGGGTGCGCACGATCTTCTTCTCCCGCGCCTCGGAGAGAAACTCCATCGCCCCTTTGCGCTGCTCCGGCCAGTCCACCTGAGTGACGGCGTGCAGCAGCACGATGTCCAGGTAATCCGTGCCGATCTCCTGGCGAAACCGCTCCAGGTCGGCCCGCATTTCATCCGCCGTCCGCGCGCGCGTCTTGGTCATGATGACAACCTTGTCGCGCGGTACGCTCTTGAGCGCTTCTCTCAGATGCGGATGGCTGCCGTAGCCGTCGGCCGAATCCCAGAACGTGATGCCGTTGTCGAAGCCGAAGCGGAGCAGGTCCGCGAGGCCATGCAACCCCAATTGCCTGGTCTGGTTCGTACTCTTCCGGTATCCCTTCGTGCCGGTGCCCTGGGCAAGACGGGACAGTTTCACTTTGTCCGGGCCGAGTGTGACGATGTCGTTGGCGTGGCGTGTAGCGCCCTGTGCCGCACGGGTCAGCACACCGGCGCCAAGAAGACTGCTGTGGATGAAGTCGCGGCGTCTCATGGCTGGATTATATCCCGCCGCCCCGAACCGGTGTGCCGGCGAAGCGAAGTATACTGATCCGATGCAGCGACGCACGTTTTTCGGGGCCGCTTTTTCCGGGCTTGGTGCAAGCGCCGCCCAGCCGCGCAGGCCGAGGGCGGGTGACATCCCCACGCGGATGCTCGGCCGCACCGGCCAGAAGCTCACCATCATCGGTTGTGGAGGCGCCCGCTTCCACCTGCCTCCGTTCGACGAGGGCGTCGCGCTCGTCCGCCGCGCCTACGATATGGGCATCAACTATTTCGACATGGCCCGCAGCTACTGGAACGGCCGCGCCGAAGAGGTCTACGGAGCCGCCATCCCGCCCTTCCGCAAGAACGTTTTTCTCACCACGAAGAGCGGCAATCGAAGCCGCAAGGGCGCGGAAGCGGAACTTGAACTTTCGCTCAAGCTCATGAAGACCGACTACGTCGATCTCTGGCAGATGCACGGCGTCAACACCAAAGAGGACATCCAGAAGATCCTGGCTCCCGGTGGCGCGCTCGAAGCCTTCGATGCCGCCAAGAAAGCCGGCAAGTGCCGCTTCATCGGCTTCACCGGGCACGCCGATCCCGCGTTCAACCTCGAGATGCTCCGCAGCTACGATAAGTTCGACACCACGTTGATGCCGCTCCATGCCGCCGATACCGCGTATCTGAGCTTCGAAAAGGGGATGCTGCCCGCGGCGGTCGAGCACGGCTGTGGCATTTTCGCCATGAAGATCTTCGCGAACGCGTTCAACTTGCGCGGCTTCACGGTCCGAGAGTGCCTCACTTACACGCTCAGCCTCCCGGTACACGCTGCCGTTCTCGGCTTCACCACGATCGGGCAGCTCGATGACGACGTCCGCATCGCCCAGAGCTTCAAGGCCTACACAGCAGAGGAGATGGACGCCCTCCGCGCCCGGGCGCGCAGCAACCGCTTTGATGTGCCCAACGGCCCGACTCTCGAATACTATAAACGGAAGGCCTGACTGTGACTTCCGACCCGGTGATCACGAATCGTATCACAGCCTCGCCCCTGGGTCAGCGGCCGACAGGGGCTGAAGCCCGTGGCTTGGCAGGAGCTTGCGGCACGGCTGAAGCCGTGCCCTGACACAAGGCCCAAGCCACGCCTCCTTCGTGACGCGACTGATACCGAGCATTCAAAACCATGACTGAAACACGACGCGAATTCCTTGCACAAACCCTTGCCGCGGCCGCGCTGCCGGCTCAGACTTCGGCAGCCAAAACACCTTGGTATCGGCGCGCCTACCGCTGGGGCCAGACAAACATCACTGAGCGCGACCCTCTGCGCTACGATGTCGCCTGGTGGCGCGAATACTGGAAACGCACGCGCGTCCAGGGCGTTATCATCAACGCCGGCGGCATCATCGCCTATTACCCGAGCAAGTTCCCGCTCCACCACCGCGCCGAGTTCCTCGACGGCCGCGATCTCTACGGGGAACTCGCCAAAGCCGCCCACGATGACGGCCTCGTCGTTTTCGCGCGCATGGACTCCAACCGAACAGCCGAGGATTTCTTCAAAGCCCACCCGGACTGGTTCGCACGCGAC
Source organism: Acidobacteriota bacterium (assembly GCA_023436715.1). Classification (GTDB taxonomy): domain Bacteria; phylum Acidobacteriota; class Terriglobia; order Bryobacterales; family Bryobacteraceae; genus Fen-330. Next base: position 7,756 of record JAEZIJ010000221.1, on the reverse strand, counting down.
GCTTCCGGAGCGCCGTACCGCGCAGCCGACAAATACGTTACTTGCATCAACAGCCCGTACTACGACGAGTACCTGCCCGCCGTTATCACCGAAATCATCGAGCGCTCTCACCCCGAAGGCGTCACCGACAACAGTTGGGCGGGCCTCGGCCGCGACAGCATCTGCTACTGCGCCAACTGCACTCGCAAGTTCCGCGACAAAACCGGCGCCGCCCTTCCCAAAATGCACGACTGGAACGACCGCGTCTACCGCCAGTGGATCGAGTGGAACTACGCGCGCCGCCTGGAGATCTGGGATCTCAACAACCGCATCACCAAGGCCGCCGGCGGTCCCGACTGCATCTGGTCCGGCATGAATAGCGGCTCCATCTCCGGCCAGGCCGGCTCATTCCGCGATCTCAAAGCGATCTGCGAGCGCGCCGAGATTCTCATGCTCGACCACCAGTCGCGCTCGGACGCGTCCGGGTTTCAGCAGAACGCAGACACCGGCAAGCTCGTCCATGGAGTACTCGGCTGGGATAAGCTCGCGCCCGAAAGCATGGCGATGTACCAGGCCGGCCGCGACGCATTCCGCGTCTCCGCCAAGCCCGCCGCCGAAGCGCGCATGTGGATGCTCGAGGGCCTCGCGGGCGGCATACAGCCGTGGTGGCATCACGTCGGCGCGTATCACGAGGACCGGCGCGCCTACAAGACCGCCGAGCCCGTGATGCGCTGGCACGAAGCCAATGAGCAGTACCTCGTCAACCGCCGCCCGATGGCCACCGTGGGCGTCGTGTGGTCGCAGCGCAACACCGATTTCTACGGACGCGACGGCGCCAACGACATGGTCGAGATGCCCTACCGCGGCATCATGCAGGCGCTTGTGCGCGCGCGCATCCCGTACCTGCCCATCCACATCGATAACATCGAGCGCCCGAACCGCGAAATCGAAGTGCTGATCCTGCCCAATATCGGCGCGATGTCCGACGCCCAGTGCGCCTCGATTCGCCGCTTCGTCGAGCGCGGCGGAGGCCTCATCGCAACTGGCGCCACCAGCCTCTACGATGAATACGGCGACGCGCGCCGCGACTTCGGCCTGGCGGACGTTTTCGGCGCGCACGTTGCCTCAATGCCCGAGCGCCGATGGGCGTCGCAGTCCTTCCACACGTACCTGCGGCTCGCGGAGGGCCAGCGCCACGCGGTCCTTCGCGGATTCGACGACACCGATATCCTCCCGTTCGGCGGCATGCTCGCCACACTCAAGACTGATCCCGGCGCCACCGTTCCTCTGACCTTCATCCCTCCATTCCCGGTCTACCCACCCGAGACCGCGTGGATGCGCGAGCCGAAAACCGATATTCCCGGACTCGTCCTGAACCGCCGCGTGGCGTTCCTGCCCGCCGACATCGACCGGCGCTTCTCGCGCGGCAACCTGCCCGACCACGGCGATCTGCTTGCGAACATTATCCGCTACATCGCGAGCCATAGCATCCCGCTCACCGTCGAGGGCCGCGGCCTGATCGATTGCAGTCTCTACACGCAGCCCGGCCGCGTCATCTTCCACATGGTGAACCTGACGAGCGCCGGCTCCTGGCGCGCACCGATCGACGAACTGATTCCCGTCGGGCCATTCTCCGTGAAACTGCGTCCGCCGGAAGGCGTCGCCGGACGCCGCGTCCGGTTCCTGTCCGGCGGCGGTGAACTGACGCCGGCGCGCGAACGGGATATGCTCGCATTCGAGGTGAAGTCCGTTCTCGATCACGAGGTAATGGTCATCGAATAGCATGCCGCTGCGAATCCGGAATCTCACGCGCGACACCGAACTCGCGTGCGCGGCCGACGTCGCCGACACCAGCAGCAAGCGCCGCACCGGGCTGCTCAAGCACGCGACCCTACCCGCCGGGGAGGGCCTTTGGATCGCGCCGTGCGAAGGCGTTCACACGTTCGGCATGAAGTTTCCCATCGACGTGGTGTTCCTCGACAAGAAGCGCAAGGTGCTGAAGATCCGGGCGGAGATGGCGCGCGCAAAGATATCGTTTTGCCTCCGCGCCTATTCGGTCCTCGAACTTCCTGCCGGAACCGCCGCAGCCACGGGAACCATTCCCGGCGACCAGCTCGAATTCGAGAAGCTGTAGGCCCGCCCCTGTGCCACACTGATAAAGGGGATGCGATGGAAAAGGGGCAGAAACACCAAAAGAGTGCTGCCATTCTGGACCGGCTCCGGACGTGTCTCGATTTGAGCCAGGAAGATCTCGGAACGATGCTGGGCACAACCGGGGGCGACGTCCGCGCCTGGGAATCAGGCGAGACCGAGATTCCGGAAATGACGTTCGCCCGCCTGATCACGGCGGGTAACGCCCTTGACCGCATGCTCTGGCTCTTCCGCCCCGACCGCCTACCCCAGGTCATCCGACGCCGCGCCGACGCCTTCGACGGAGAACGCGCCCTTGAGTGGATTCTCGATGGCCGCATCTCCGAAGTCGCCGACCGTTACGACGCAGGCCTCTCCTATCGCCGCACGGCCTGAGCTTTCGCTACTTCTTCCGCTGCGGCCCGCCCGCCGCGCACGCCTTCAACGCAACCCACTGACGCGGATCCACGGGCACCCCGCTCGCATACAGGCTCCAGTGCAGGTGCGGCGCGGTGGACCGTCCGGTCGATCCCACGTACCCGATCACGTCGCCCTTCTTCACCACGGCGCCTTCCTTCGTCGCGAACTTCGACATGTGCAGATACATCGATTGGAGGCCCTGCCCGTGGTCGATCCCCACCGTACCGCCGTGTATGTTCCACGCCTGGACGATCTTCACCACTCCCGCAGCCACCGCCCGCACCGGACGCCCCGCGGGCGAACGCTGGTCCACGCCGCCGTGATAGTTCCCGCTCGGCTTGCCGTTATACAACCGCTGGACTCCGAATGGTGAACTCATGCAGCCGGCGACGGGCATCGCAAGCGGCTCCGCCCAGTGCCGCGTCTCGCTGACGTTTTCGCGGAACGCCGCGGCCGTCTCCATCTCTCCCGGCGCCGGCTTCAGTTCCGCGGTCGCCTTGCCCAGCACGATGTTCTGCTTCGGGAACCGCGCATCCCGAACCACCACCGCATCGGTGCGCAGCACAGCACTGTCGGCGTCGAGAATTTCGAGACTGTACTTCCCCGCCCGCGCCGCCACCGGCACCGGCATCAGCCCGAAGCGCGTCCCGTCCTCCTGGAGGAACAGCCGCACGGTCCGGCCGGCCATGCGCGCGCGCTCAGCCCGCGCTGCGCCCCGGACCCGAATCACCTCGCCCTGACGAACAGTGAAGCTCTCCCCCCATGCAGCCACGGCGGCGAACAGCACAATCGCGAAACGCATCATCTTCTCAGTCCTACCACACAAAGGGAATCAACCTGCGCCGCACCCTCTCCATATAAGCCTCATAGCCCGGCAACTCCCGCCGGAGAAACCGTTCCTCCACGCGAATCCGGACCAGCAGGGCCGCGATTGGCACACTCGCCAGCAAGGCCGCGGCGTAGGACTGGAGCCACAAGGGCAATCCGATAAACAGCAAGATCCCGGCTGCATACAGGGGATGCCTGACCACGGCGTAGACTCCGGCATCGATCACCCTCTGCCCGCGCTCCGCCTGGTGCCGCACGACCAGCGCCGCGAATGCGTTCTCGCGGAAAGCCAGGTACGTCACAACCCCCGACCCCACAACGAACGCCAGCCCCAGCGCCGATACGGCCGGTCCCGGTTTGCCCAGCAAGTGAAAACGGAACGCATCGAGAGGAATGAATACAACCATGCCGATGAAACTCAGCACAAGCAGAGACACCACGATTCTGTCCGCCGCCGGTTGCCCCTTCTGAAACGGCGGCTTGTACCGCTCGTCAAGAAGGTCCGGCCTGCGTACGAAGATGCCGGCGGTCGTCGCTAAGCTCACACCCAGCATCACGCCGATGAAGACCCAGGCGCGCCACCACGACCATGTTCCCGCCGGCCCGAGCAGCAAGCCCGTGAAGATCAAGGGACTCAGAAGTACCGCTCCTGCAAGCTTCAAGGTGCGGTTCATACAACCATTGTTGCAAGACCCGGCTAGGACTTACCCACAGCCGCGATTACCGCATCGGTGATTTCGGCAGTGCTGTTCCCGCCCCCAAGGTCGAGAGGACGAACCTTGCCTTCGGCGAGCACAGCCACAACAGCGCATTCGATGGCCCGTGCGGCCTCGCCGGCTCCGAGGTGATCGAGCATCATCGCCGAAGCCAGGATCGACGCCAACGGGTTCGCGATTCCCTTCCCGGCGATATCCGGCGCCGAGCCGTGAACGGGCTCGAACAACGACGGCACGCGCCTGGTGGGATCGAGATTCGCGCTCGGGGCCAGGCCGATGCTGCCGGTCACAATTGCCGAGAGGTCGCTGAGGATGTCGCCGAACAGGTTCGAGCCCACCACGACGTCGAAACTTTCGGGCCGGCGCACGAAGTTCATCGCCGCCGCGTCAACGAGCAGCGATTCGGTTTCAATCTGGGGAAACTCGGCTGCCACGGCGTTGAAAGTGTGGTCCCAAAGCACCATTCCATAGGCCTGCGCATTCGATTTGGTAATCGAGCAGACGCGCCGCTTTCCGTTCCTCTCGACGGCGAGTTCGAAGGCAAAGCGCACGATCCGCTCGATGCCGCGCCGCGTAAATACGGCGGTTTGGATCGCCACTTCCTCGGGCTGGTTGTGATACAGCGTTCCGCCGATCGGGGCGTACTCGCCCTCGGTGTTCTCGCGCACAACTACCATATCGATGTCGCCCGCCTTGTAGCCGGAAAGCGGCGACTCGACACCGGCGTACAACTTCGCCGGACGCACGTTAGCGTAGAGGTCAAAACTACGCCGGATCGGCAGCAGGAGACCGTGCAACGTAATGTGGTCCGGGATATCGGGGTGTCCGACCGCGCCTAACAGGATCGCGTCGAACGATCGCAGCGCGTCGAGCGCCGAGGGCGGCATCATGCGCCCGTGCTTGAAATAGTACTCAGAGCCCCAGTCGAACGCCTCAAATGCCAGTTCGAGCCCGAATGTTGGGGCCGTGTGTTCCAGAACCCTTTGGGCCGCTCCAATCACTTCCGGACCGATTCCATCGCCGGCGATCACCGCAATCGAGAATTTCTTCATCGTCAAAGATTTTATAAAATTGAGCGCATGCATCGCAGACACTTTCTCCGGCTCGGGTCGCTTACGGGTATCGGGCTGGGACTCGAGGCCAGACCGGCGGCCTCTTCCTGCATCCTGCTGTGGCTGCCGGGCGGGTTGAGCCATCTCGACACGTTCGATATGAAGCCGGACGCGCCTCTTGAAATCCGCGGCGAATTTCACGCCATATCGACGAACGTGCCGGGGATACGGATCTGCGAGCACCTGCCGCGAACGGCGCGGATTGTGGACAAGCTCACCATCGTGCGGTCTATGTGTTCAGGCGAAACGAACCACGAGCGCGCCACGCTCCGGCTGAGCGCGCCGCGGCTTCGGTCTGCCGCTTACGCAAACCGGTCACTGGAGCAGCAGTGCCTTGACGCGCGGCGCGCGGTCGAGCGGGGTGCCCGGTTCGTGAGCGCCGGCGACGGACCGGCCAGGTACGATACCCATGGTGACAACTTCGGGCGCTTGAGGAATGAGCTGCTGCCGGCGTTTGATCGCGCGTTCTCGAGGCTCGTGACGGACCTCGACGAACGCGGACTGCTCGCGACGACCCTGGTGGCGGCACTGACCGAGTTCGGCCGCACACCGCGCATTAACGCTCTGGGCGGACGCGACCACCACTCGCGCGCGTGGTCAATCGTGCTCGCGGGAGCGCGGCTTCCCGGGGGCCGCGTGCTCGGAGCTACCGACAGGACGGGGACCGAGGTCACGGACCTGCCCGTTTCGCCCGAAGACCTGGTACGCACCATAGGCTCCGTCCTGAAAGGGCGCGTGGTGCCGCCGGTGCTCGCCTGAGCCGTTGTACGATAGTTTATTGCTGTGACTCTGCGTGGAGGCTCAATGAAACTCTTCTTCCTCACCTGCCTGGCTCTCGCGGCATCAATGGCCGCCGAAGTCAAACTCGGCAAACCGCTTACGGTGAAACAACCTACTCCGATTGACAAGGTCCTGGCCAGCCCCGATCAATACACCGGCAAGCTCGTACAGGTGAAAGGCACCGTGCGCGATGTTTGCCGCGCGGCGGGCTGCTGGACGGAACTGGTGGATTCGGCGACCGGCAAAGCGATTCGGATCAAGGTCAAAGACGGCGAAATCGTGTTCCCGGAAAGCGCGGTGGGCAAGACGATCGTGGCCGAGGGCAAGCTTGTGAAGGTCGAGCAGACCAAGGAGCAGGTAATCGCGCAGGAGGAGCACGAGGCCGAGATGAACAAGCGCAAATTCGACCCCGCGTCGATCACGGCCGGCAGATCCTATTATCAAATCCAGGGAACGGGAGCCGTCATCCTTGAGTAGTACAGCTTTGACGCGACGTGAACTCTTGCTCGCAGCCGCGAGCGCACCGCTATTCGCACAGAAGGGCAGCCGCCCGCCGAACATCGTCCTGATTGTTGCGGACGACCTGGCGGCGTGGATGCTCGGGTGCTACGGCAACCGCGAGATACGGACGCCGAACATCGATCTCCTGGCGCGGGCCGGCACGCGGTTTCAGACCAACCTGGTCTACACTCCCGCCGGTTCGGCCAGCCGCGCAACGCTGTTCACCGGGCGCCTGCCGCGGCAACATGGCATACAGGATGTCCTGACGGCAGAGCCGCCGCCCTCGTTCGAGAAGGAGGTCATGATCTCAGACCTGCTGTCCGGCGCGGGATACAACTGCGGCTATGCCGGCAAGTGGGACATGGGGAATGACGCGAAGCCGCAGCACGGCTTCAAGTATTGGCGCACAATGCTCCCGCCGGAGCACAAGGGCGATGCGATCACCGCAAGCGCGCTCGAGTTCCTTGATGCGCAGCAAGCCGGCCAGCCGTTTTTCCTGACGGTGAGCCATGTCAACCCGCAGCCGCCCTATGAAGGGCTTGCGTCGAAGTATTACGACATGTACGCCGCCGTTCAGTTCGAGACGATCGGGTGGGAGCCGGCCGCCGCGAATGCGCTGCGCGGCAAGGAAATGCTGCGCGACGTGGTCGGCAACCTCCGAAAGGCCGCGGCCTCGATCACCGCGCTCGACGATCAGATTCAGCCGCTGCTCGCGAAACTGGAGCAACGCGGCCTGCGGGACAACACCGTCATCATTCTGACCAGCGACAACGGCGGGCTGCTCGGACGCCACGGATTGTGGAGCGACGGGCACGCTTCCGACCCCGTCAACATGTACGATGAGGTTGTCGCGACTCCGATGATCTGGAACTGGCGCGGGAGATCGCCGGTGGAAGCCGTACGGCCCGAGTTGATCACCTCCTGCGACTTCCTGCCTACGATCTGCGAGATTGCAGGAGCGCCGGTGCCGGAGCGGGGCCTCCACGGGCGCAGCTATCTTCCGGCCGTGCTCAACCAGCCGTTTCCGAAGAAGCAGCCGTGGCGCAACCTCGCGTTCGGCGAACTCCGGAACACGGCCATGGTGCGCAATACCCGCTACAAGCTTGTGCTGCGCAACCAGGGCGCGGGGCCGAACGAGCTTTACGACCTTCGCGTGGACCCGCGGGAGAAGGTGAACCAGTACTCGAACCCGTCGTTCGTCAGCGTGCGCGACCAGTTGACGGCCGAAATCGCCGGGTGGGAGAAGAAGTTCTCGTAAGCCGAGCCGTATCAGGGCACGGCTTCAGCCGT
>JAEZIJ010000219.1 GCA_023436715.1 Acidobacteriota bacterium | reverse complement strand
TTGGCGGGGCCACCCCGGGGCCGCCCGTGGCCGGAGTACGCGCCGCGCCAATCGCAAAACGCAATTTGGACAAACCTCGCTGGTCCGCGCGGCGGCGGAGGACTTCGTACGATGACGCGTCCCCTCTCTCAATCCGCGCTCAGGCGGATGGTGGCTGAATGGCTCGCGGCGGACAAGCGGGTTGCCGGGCCGGTGCGCAGCGGGAGGAAGGTACTGTACCGGAATCTCGCATCGGCGGATGAGTTGGAGTTCGACGCGGCGGCGCGTCCCGCCAACTCGATCAAAGGCTTCCTGTTTCCGCAGCACGAGCGCCTGTTCCGCTACGAACTGCGCGGGCGCGAGATCGAACTTCGAGAGAACGAGGGGCAGGCGGCCGAGCAGATCGTGATCGCCGCGCGCCCATGCGATGCGGCCGCGTTGCCCATTTTGGACCACGTATTCAACTGGGACTACCGCGACGAGTTCTACAACCGGCGGCGCGCCGCGACAACGGTGGTGTCGCTGGCCTGCACCGCCTTCGACGCGCACTGTTTTTGCACGTCGGTCGGGCTTGGGCCGGACGACCCGGCGGGCTCGGACGCCATGCTCCACGAGGTGGCGGGCGGCAACTTCGAAGTCCGCTGCTTCACGGAAAAAGGGCGCGCGCTGTTCGGAGCTTTCATGCCCGGCGGCGTACACCACGCCCCGGCGCCGGAAAGGAAATTCGAACCGCGGCACGTGGCCGCGCGGCTTCAAAGGAACTTCGAATCGCCTGTGTGGGCGGCGCACTCGCTGGCCTGCATCGGCTGCGGCGCCTGCGCGCACACGTGCCCGACCTGTCACTGCTTCGACATCGTGGACGAAGGCAACGCGGCGGGCGGAGCGCGGGTGAAGAACTGGGATTCCTGCCAGTTCGCGCACTTTACGGCACACGCCTCCGGTCATAATCCGCGGTCAAACCAGGGACAGCGGCAACGCCAGCGCGTGTATCACAAATTCCAAATGTATCCGGAGAAGTTCGGCGCCATTCTCTGCACCGGCTGCGGCAATTGCACGCGAAACTGCCCGGTTGGGCTGGGCGTGCTTCCGCTTGTGGAAGCGATTGCGAAGGAGCCGGCGCGATGACCGAAAACATATACAAGCCCGACCTGATGGAAGTGATCCAGGTGCAGCGCCAGACGCAGGACGTGAAGAGCGTGCGGATCCGTTTCCGCGATCCGGCGCGCGCGAAAGAGTTCTCGTTCCGTGTCGGGCAGTTCGGGATTTTTTCCGCGTTCGGCCACGGCGAGTCCACGTTCAACATCTGCTCCAGCTCGAACTGGAAGGATTACCTGGAGTTCTGTTTCCGCAAGACGGGCAAGGTCACCGAAGCGCTCTGGCAGGTGGAGAAGGGCGACACGATCGGATTCCGCGGGCCGTATGGCAACTCCTACCCGATGGAGAAGTGGGAGGGCAAAAACCTCATCTTCATCGGCGGTGGAATTGCGATGCCGCCGATCCGTTGCGCAGTGTGGTACGCGCTCGAGAACCGGCCGAAATACGGCAACATCACGGTCATCTACGGCGCCAGGACGGTGAAGGATCTCACGTTCGTCAGGGAACTGGAAGAGTGGAGCCGCCACGAGCGCGTGCGCGTGATCCGCTGCGTGGACCCGGGCGGCGAGACGCCGGACTGGCAGGGCGAGATCGGGCTGATTCCGCACGTTGTGGAACGCGCGCAGATTTCCGCGGCGAACTCGGTGGCCCTGGTGATCGGGCCGCCGGTGATGATCCGATTCACGCTTCCGGTTCTGGACCGGATGGGTCTCCGCGACGAGGACATCTACACGAGTCTGGAGAACCGGATGAAATGCGGCGTCGGCAAGTGCGGCCGGTGCAACGCTGGTCCGGTGTACGTTTGCAAGGAAGGTCCGGTGTTCACGATGCAGCAGCTCCGGGCGCTTCCGAACGATTTTTGACAAGCACCGCTCCCTCGTGGTCGCTCGGGCCCGGAGCGGTCCAATCACGACAGGAGAAACCTATGCTTACAGTCGCGAAGCCACCGCTTCCGTCATCCGATAAGCGGTGGCGGATCGTGGAAGCGACGATGCGCCGCTACGGCCATCAGCCTCACGCGCTCATCGAATGCCTGCACAGCGTGCAGGAAGCATTCGGATATCTCGACGAGGATGGTTTGCGGTTCGTCGCGCAATCGCTTCAGGTGCCGTTGAGCCAGGTGTACGGCGCCGCTACGTTCTATCACTTCTTTACGCTGAAGCCGCCGGGGCGGCACACCTGCGTCGTATGCACCGGCACGGCCTGTTACATCAAGGGCGCCCCGCAGCTTCTCGCGGCCATGGAAGAAAAGTACGGCATCAAGCCGGGGGAAACCACTCCCGACGGGGAACTTTCGCTGCTCACCGCGCGCTGTGTGGGCTCGTGCAGCATAGCGCCGGTCGCGGTCTTCGACAAGGATGTGGTTGGAAAACTCGGCGCGGCCGAGTTCGTGAAACGAGCGGAGAGGTGCATGTGCCATGGTTCTTGAAGATCTCGAACAGATAGCGGCGGCAGAACGCGAGAGTCGCGCCGCGGTTCCACACCATCTGCACGTATGCACGGCGGCGGGCTGCCTCTCCGCCGGAGCGGACAAGGTGAAGGACGCCCTCGCGAAGGCCGCCGGCGAATGCTGCAAGGTGAAGGGCGTCGGCTGCATGGGGCTGTGCTCGGCGGGGCCGCTGGTCAAGGCGGAGCCGGATGGAGTCCTTTACGGCAATGTGCAGCCCGAGGACGCAGCGGAAATCGCGAAGAGCGTTGAGGAAAACACGGTGGTGGAGCGCCTCCGGTGCGACACCAGCGCCCCGTTCTTCATCCGCCAAAAGAAAGTGGTACTCGAAAACTCCGGGCGCATCGATCCGGAGCGGATCGAGGATTACATTGCGGAGAAGGGCTACACCGCCCTGCTGCACGCGCTGATGGAGATGGCGCCGGCGCAGGTTGTGGACCAGGTAATCAAGAGCGGCCTTCGCGGGCGCGGTGGCGCGGGCTATCCAACGGGCTTGAAGTGGAGCACGGTGGCCAAGGCGAACGGCGGCAGCGTCAAGTACCTGATCTGCAACGGCGACGAAGGCGACCCGGGCGCGTTCATGGACCGCGCGGTGCTCGAAAGCGATCCTCATCGCGTGCTGGAAGGGATGGCGATCGCGGCATACGCGGTGGGCGCGAGCCACGGCTACATCTACGTGCGCGCGGAGTACCCGCTGGCGGTGAAGAATCTGCGCACGGCGATCCGGCAGGCGGAAAAACTCGGACTGCTGGGCAACGACATCGCCGGCACGCGCTTCAGTTTCCGCGTGGAAGTGCGGCTCGGCGCGGGAGCGTTCGTGTGCGGCGAGGAAACGGCGCTGATCGCGTCCGTGGAAGGCAGGCGCGGCACACCGCGGCCCCGGCCTCCCTACCCCGCGCAGGAAGGGCTCTGGGGCGCGCCCACGCTGATCAACAACGTGGAGACATACGCGAACATCCCAACCATCCTTCGCAACGGCGGGGACTGGTTCGCGGCCATCGGCACCGCGAAGAGCAAGGGCACGAAGGTGTTCGCGCTCGCCGGCGCCGTGAATAACACGGGCCTCATCGAAGTGCCGATGGGCATTACGCTGCGCGACATTATTTTCGAGATCGGCGGCGGCATCCCCGGCGGGAAGAACTTCAAGGCCGTTCAGACGGGCGGCCCCTCGGGCGGCTGCATTCCGGAGCAGCACCTCGATCTGCCGGTGGATTACGAATCGCTGGCCAAGGTCGGCTCCATCATGGGCTCGGGGGGAATGATCGTGATGGACGAAGGGTCGTGCATGGTGGACGTCGCCAACTACTTCATGGAGTTCTGCATGTCGGAATCCTGCGGCAAGTGCGTGCCGTGCCGCGTAGGCACGACGCAACTGCACCACCTGCTGAGCCGGATCACGAAGGGCGAGGCGCACGAGAAGGACCTGGCCATGCTCGAGGAACTCTGCGACGTGGTGCGCAACACGAGCCTGTGCGGATTGGGGCAATCGGCGCCGAACCCCATTCTCAGCACGCTGCGCTATTTCCGGGATGAGTACGCGGCGCACGTGGACGGCAATGCCTGTCCCGCAGGCATCTGCAAGCTCGCGCCCGCGGAGGTGAAAGCATGAGCACGAGAATCAAGACGCTGCAGATCGACGGCCGCGACGTGAGCGCGAAAGCCGATCAGACGGTTCTGGACGTCGCCCGCGAAAACGGCATCTTCATACCGGCGCTCTGCCACATCGACGGGCTGAAGCCGGTGGGCGCGTGCCGGCTGTGCCTGGTGGAGATCAAGGGCTCCCCCAAGCTCTTCCCCGCCTGCGTCACCACGGTGTACGAGGGCATGGAAGTGTTCACCACTTCCGAGCGGCTCGCGAACTACCGGCGTACCGTTCTGGAGCTGATGTTCTCCGAGCGCAACCACATCTGCTCGGTGTGCGTGACGAACGGCAACTGCGAGTTGCAGGCGCTCTCGCAGAAGCTGAACATGACGCACGTTCACTTTCCGTATCTCTATCCGCGGCTCGACGTGGACGCATCGCACGAGCGCTTCATCGTGGACCACAACCGCTGCATCCTGTGCTCCCGGTGCGTGCGCGTCTGCGACGAGATTGAAGGCGCCCACACGTGGGACCTTATGGGCCGCGGTCTCGACTGCCGCGTCATTACCGATCTCAAGCAGCCGTGGGGCCACTCGGAGACCTGTACGGGGTGCGGCAAGTGCGTGAACGTTTGTCCCACCGGGGCGCTGGTCGAAAAAGGAAAGTCGGTGGCGGAAATGTCGAAGCGCAAGCAGTTCCTGCCCTATCTGGCGATGATGCGCGGGAGGAAGGGATGAGCACGGAAAACAAGAAGGTCAAGCTCGCGACCGTGTGGCTGGACGGGTGTTCCGGCTGCCACATGTCGTTCCTCGACATCGACGAGCGGATCATCGCCCTCGCGGAACGGGTGGATCTGGTCTACAGCCCGCTCGTGGATATCAAGAAGTTCCCGGAGCACGTGGATGTGGCGCTGATCGAAGGCGCGGTGGCGAGCGAAGAGGATCGGGAGAAGATCCGGCACGTCCGGGCGCACACGGGGACGCTGGTTTCGCTGGGCGACTGCGCCGTCACGGCCAACGTGCCGTCGATGCGCAACTCGTTCGGCCTGAAGACCGTGTTCTCGCGCGGGTACTTCGAGACCGCTTCGCTGAATCCGCAAGTGCCAACCGTGGTTGTTCCGAAGCTGTTGCCGAAGGTCCGTCCGGTTCACGAGGTGGTGGATGTGGATGTGTTCGTGCCGGGGTGCCCGCCTTCGGCCGATGTCATCCACTTCGTGCTTACGGAACTGCTCGAAGGGCGCAAACCGGAACTGAGTTCGCTTTCGAGGTTTGGAGCGTAACATGCCAAGACAGACAATCACCCTGGATCCCGTCACCCGAATCGAGGGCCACGCCAAGGTCACACTGCAACTGAACGAGGAAGGCCGCGTGGATGGCGCGCAGTTCCACGTTACGCAGTTCCGCGGATTCGAGAAGCTGTGCGAAGGGCGGCCGTTCTCCGAGATGCCGTCGCTGATGGCGCGCATCTGCGGCATCTGCCCGGTGAGCCACCTGATCGCATCCGCGAAGGCGTGCGATGGAATTCTGGCGGCGCGCATTCCGACGGCTGCGGCGAACCTGCGGCGTGTTTTGAATCTGGCGCAGATCGTGCAGTCGCACGCGCTCAACTTCTTCCACCTGTCTTCGCCGGACCTGCTGCTCGGCATGGATTCCGATCCCGCAAAGCGCAACCTGTTCGGCGTGCTCGCAACGCATCCGCAGTTGGCCCGTGACGGCATTCGCCTGCGGCAGTTCGGACAGCAAATCATCGAGTGGCTGGCGGGCAAGCGCATTCATCCGTCGTGGGTGGTGCCCGGCGGCGTGAACGAACCGCTTACGACTGCACGGCGGGACCAGATTCTCGCCACAATCCCTGACGCACTTGCGATCGCGCAGCGCACGCTGGACTGGTTCAAGACGCGAATCGATTCCTTCCGCGAGGAGATTCGCTCGTTCGGCAATTTCCCGTCGCTCTTTCTCGGGCTGGTAGATCCCGAAGGCGGGCTCGAACACTATCACGGCACGCTGCGGGTAGTCGATTCCGGCGGGCGCGTTGTCGCCGATCGTCTCGACCCCGTGCAGTATAGCGATTTTATCGGCGAGGCCGTGGAGCCGTGGTCCTATCTGAAGTCGCCATACTACAAGCCGGTGGGCTATCCCGATGGAATTTATCGCGTCGGTCCGCTGGCGCGGCTGAATGTGGCCGACCGCTGCGGGACGCCGCGCGCCGACCAGGAGTGGGCGGAGTTCCGCGAACTCGAACGCGGCGCCGTGCTGAGTTCGTTCTACTATCACTATGCGCGGCTGATCGAGATCGTTTACTGCATCGAGCGGATGGAGCGGCTGCTTGCGGACCCCGACATTCTCAGCAAGCAGGTGCGCGCGTACGCCGGTCCGAACAATCGCGAGGGCGTCGGGGTGGCGGAAGCGCCGCGCGGCACGCTGATCCATCACTACAAGGTGGATGACGAAGGGCTGATCACGTACGCGAACCTGATCATCGCCACCGGGCACAACAACCTGGCGATGAACCGGGGCATTCTCCAGGCGGCAAAGCGGTTCGTGGATGGAACGAGGCTGTCGGAAGGGATGCTGAACCGCGTGGAGGCAGTGATTCGCGCGTTCGATCCGTGCCTCAGCTGCTCGACTCACGCCGCGGGGCAGATGGCTCTCGATATCGAATTGCGCGATGCCGGGGGCACAGTGGTTGACCGGTTGTCGAGGTAGTGTTCCGTTAAGTGCGGGCCGGGCATGCCCGGCCCCTACGGGACCACGGCAAGGGTGCTTTTGCTCTCCACCTTGCCGAACTGCATGGGGAAAGTCCTACCGTAATACCAGGCTTCGAACTGGTCCTTGTAGTGGCTTGACAGGACCTGTCCGGATTCGCCGGTCAGCAGGTTCATCTTCGATCTATCCAGGTCGGCGAAGTCGAGCGCCATTCGCATTGAAGGGCCCAGTCTATGCGAGGCCTGTTTCACACTGGTGCTCGAGCCGCTCTGAGTCACCGGACCGATATCGAAATACTTCGCAACGAACCTCCCGACGTAGGGGATGCGGCTGCCGATCGGGTGAGCGAGGCGTAACTGGTTGTATTTTCCCCAACTCCACTTAGTAACATCGCGGCCCTGGCTGCGGCGGCCCTCCGCCACCGCATCGAGGAACGCGGCCAGCAGGAGTTGATCGTAGTCGGCAAACCAACCTTTCGGCCGCTCGCGCAGGAGTTTCTCTATGGCGGCGGGCGCCAGTTGGACGCTATCCACTTCCACCGGAAGGGGGATATCGTAATCGAGGCCCTTGCCCGGCGAGGCCCGCTCCGCTACGGCTTTCTTTAGATGCTGAAACACCAGTGTTGTAACGACGGGAGGCGGTCCGGCCTCCATCTGCCCGTTCCAGGAGCGCAGGATTGCGACGGGTTCCGCGAGCCCAGGACTCGACACTCCGCGCCGGTCGTAGGCTGACACCACCTGCCGCGCCAGGAAATGGTTGAACCCGGAGTAGACGTCCTTCTGGATGCGCACCATGTCGTCCACCTGCCAGCCGTTGCGCTTTTCCAACAGGTCATAGACCTGTGCCGCCCGGTACCCGGACGCGAAGTTCCCACTTACCCGGTAAGAGTAAGTTGCCGGAAACGGGTTCTGATTGGCGGTAACAATGATCCCGGACGGCGGGTTGTACACGCGGGGCAGTTGGTCGAATGGGATGTAGCCTTGCCACTCGTGCTCTCCCGTGCTCCCGTCAACGGGCACCGTGCCGTCATAGGACTTGCGGATCGGCAAGCGTCCGGTGGCTTGGTAACCGATGTTGCCGTCCACATCCGCATAGACGAAGTTTTGGCCGGGTCCGGGATAGCGCGCGAGCGCAGCCGTGAATTCCTGAAAGTTGCGCGCACGGTTGACGTCCAGGAAGGGGAACCCGAAGCCGCCGTCCGCGGCAGCCCACCGCAGGGCGAGGTAGCGGCCGCCTTCACGGAACACGGGGCCGTGCCGCGTCACCCACGCCGTGTACGGCTCGGGCGGAGCGCCCCTGACCGGGATGAGTTCGCGCTCAAGGCGGGCCTGCTCCGGCTTGCCTTCGAAGATGTAGCGCCCGGTCTGCGGGTCCAGCTTCTCTATGTAAAGGTCCTGGACATCGAACTGAATGTTGGTAGCGCCCCAGCCGATGCGGTCGTTGTGCCCGAGGATAACGCAGGGCAAACCCGGCAGCGCGACACCCGCAACGTTCAGGCCGGGCGCCTTGAGGTGCACCATGTGCCAAAGGCCCGGCATTGAGTACTCCAGGTGAGGATCGTTGGCGAGCAGGGGACGGCCGCTCGCAGTACGCTTGCCGGCCAGCACCCATGCGTTCGATCCGGGTTGAATCTCGTTGCCCGCGCGAACCGGATACAGGAATTCGACTTTCTCGCGATCGCCGTTGGCAAGCAGCGCCGCCTTCTGCAGTTCCTCGCGCCAGCTCGTGGTCAGCCCGCGGCAGATGTAGAGGCCGATCAGAACGGAATCCTTCACGCTCCACGGTTGGGGATCGTAGCGCAGGAGAGAGAATTCCACGGGCAGGTTGCCGCGGTGAGTCTCAATGAAGAAGTTGACGCCCCGCGCGTAGGCAGCCAGCACGGCGCGGTCCTGCGGAGCGAGGTTTTGGGCGTCGCTCTCGGCAATGCGGTCCATCCGCAGCCTGCGCGCCTCGCGGTCTGCTTCGAGCATCGCCGGTCCGAACACTTCCGAGAGCCGTCCGGCGGCGAGGCGCCGGAGGCCATCCATCTGCCAGAGCCGGTCCTGCGCGGTCGCGTAGCCCTGCAGGAAGAGCGCGTCGTCGATGGAAGCGGCGGTGATGTGCGGAACGCCGAGCGCGTCGCGCACGATGGCCGCCCTGCCCGCAACCGGCGCATGCAGCGTTCCCGACGTTTGGGGCAGCGGGCGGTAAGCCAGCCAGTAGACGCCCGCGGCAGCCGCCGCCAGCACTGCCAGAATCACTATGTTGAAGTACTTGACTACTCTCTCGAACGCCACGCACCGATTTTACTGCGCTCCGCTGGTAGTGTAGTGCGCCGCTTGCTTACGCGCGCGTGAGGGAGCGGTTTGCACGAGCGCCATCATGATCCCCGTTCTGCTTGACGCACTACACTAGACTGGAGGTCGAAGGATCATGGAAGAGACTTACCTCGGGTATCGGTTTCTGCTGCTTCTGTTTATCATCGGCCTGAACGCGTTCTTTGCGTCGGCGGAGATGGCGCTGGTGTCGGCGCGCCCATCGCGCCTTCGCGAACTGGCCGATGCGGGAAACGTCGGCGCGCAGGCCGCGCTCAATCTGCTCACCCGGCCGGAGCGCGTTCTCGCGACTGTGCAGGTTGGCGTCACGCTGGCCAGTCTGGGAGCCGGATGGGCCGGCGAAGACACCGTTTACCGGGGACTCCTCCTGCTGCTCCAGCCTTTGGCCAGCCCTGCGACAGACGCTATTCTCCATGCGGTCAGTTTCGTCGTTGCTTTCCTGGTATTGACGTTCCTGATGGTTGTGCTCGGCGAAGTAGTGCCCAAGAACCTCGGCATCAAGCAGTCGGACCGCTATGCCGTCGTGGTCGCCCCGTTGCTGCTCGTGTTCTACCGGGTGTCGCAGCCATTCATCTACATCCTGGAGCGGTCGTCCGCGACGGTCTCACGGATGCTCGGCCTGCGGGCGAACGAGGGCGGCGCGGGACACTCGATAGAGGAACTGAAGCTGATTGCGTCATCGGTGCGAGCCGCGGGCCGCATCTCAAGATTTGAGGAATCCGCCCTCGACCAACTGCTTGACGTCCCCAACCTCTCCGTTCGCGAGGTGATGGTGCCGCGCAACGATATCATCACCGTTTCGGTGGACTCCTCTTTCGAATCCGTGCTGCGTGTGCTGGTCGAAAACCAGTACACCCGCGTGCCGGTGTACGAAAACGAGCCCCAGCACATCATCGGCATCCTTCACTCGAAGGATCTGCTCCCCGTCTGCCAGCGGATGCGAACGGCATCGCGCCTGAATGCGCCGCCTCCGCCTTTCCGGCTCCGCACACTGCTCCACAAACATATCGTTGTGCCTGAGAGTAAGCCGCTCGGACAGATGGTGGACGAGTTCCGCCAGGCGCGCGTCCACATGGCGCTAGTGGTCAATGAGTTCGGCACGATTGTCGGGCTGCTCACGCTCGAAGATGTTATCGAACAGATCTTCGGCGAGATCGAGGACGAGCACGACCCGCGCCGCCCGCACCCCATGCTAGGGCAGCCCCTGATCGAACTGGAAGGCACAATGTCCATCCGCGACCTCGAGGTGCAGTACGGAATCGAACTTCCGACCAACGCCGGTTTCGAGACGCTCGCGGGCTTCCTTCTTTTCAGGCTGGGTTACATCCCGAAAGGCGGCGAGAGCATAGAGTACAACGACCGGAAATACACGATTCTCCACATGGTGCACAACAGGATTGCGCGTGTGCGGATCGAGAAACTGTAGAACGGTCACCGGCCGGTCAGCTTCTCAACTTCCTTCCGCAACGGCCCGAGCGCTTTTGCGTAGACCATTTTGTAGGACGCGCAGAAGTAGTCGAGGTCCTCGAAGCGCCCGTGGCGCGCGTGCCGGAATTTCGGGCATCCGCCTTTGCAGACCGGCTGATATTCGCACGCCAGGCAAGCGGTGTGCGCCACCGTCTTTTTCGACGCGAAGCTGTAGCGGCGCTGGCGGCGGGCGATTTCCGGCCAGGAATCGAGCGTCACGTTGCCGAGCTTCCAGTCCTTCTCGACAAAGAAGTCGCACGGGTAAACGTCGCCGTTGTACTCCACGACGCAGTAGCTGTCGCACGTCTCATGGAGCGTGCAACTGCCCGGCTTCTGTCCCGCGAGTGCCTCGGCGAGGTTATCGAAGAACCGGATCCGCACCTTGCGCCGTTCCGGCCACCACAAGTCGAACGTCTCGGCCAGGAAGCGCCCGTACTGTTCCGGCGTGATCGTAAACGGCAGCGGGTTGCCGCCGGCATCGAATTCGGAGAGGGGAATGTACTGAACGTAATCGATCCCCAGTCCACGAAAGAAGCGGTAAATGTCGCGCGCCTTTTCGACGTTCGCCTGGCTCAATACGCACAGGGCGTTGAACTCGACCTTATTCTTCTTGAGCGTTTCGATGGCGCGCATCACCTGGCTCCAGGTGCCGTGGCCGGCCTTGTTGAACCGGTAGGTGTCATGCACTTCCTCGGGTCCGTCGATCGATATGCCGACGAGGAAGTTGTACTCGCGGAACAGATCGCACCAGGCATCGTCGATGAGGACGCCGTTCGTCTGAAGCGCGTTGCTCACGTTCTGCCCGTCGCGCCCGTACTGTTTCTCGAATTCCACGAGCTTCTTAAAAAACGGCAGCCCCGCCAGCATCGGTTCGCCTCCCTGAAAGGCAAAAACGCTGTTCGGGTAGGAGTAGAAGAGATACGTATCAACAAGGCGTTCGAGGGTCTCAAGGCTCATCTGACGAGCGGGCAGCGCCTTGTAGGGATCGGCCTCGCGGTCGAGGTAAAAGCAATACTGGCAATCAAGGTTGCAGATCGCCGACGCCGGCTTGATCAACAGAGAAGTAATGCGTGGCGCTGCGCCCCCTTCCAGGATGGGGAGCGTGTATCCGGTACTCATGGATAGCCCAGTTTAGCAGGCGATCTCATGGGCAGCGCCTGGCCTGCGCGCCCGCGGCCAGCACCCAGCATCCCGCGGCGTCCGCTTTGCCGAGTTCGTTGCCGTTCCAGTTGAGGGTGGCCGGCGTCCAGTAGTCCGGAAGCGTGATGCGCATCTCGCCCGCGCCGCGGCTGATGACCAGCACTTCCTTCATGTCCCTCAAAAACTGAGCCTGCACCCGCGCCGTGAAAGCTGTCCGGCGGTCCGGCAGCACGATTCGCGTCTCGATGCGAATCCGTTCCTTCCCGCGCTGGAGTATGACACCCACGCGCCTCTCCTGGGTGGCTTCGTCCATCATCTCGACGTAGGCACGCCCGTCTTTGATTTCCTTACCTGCTATCGAGACGATCCGGTCGTTCACCTTGAGCGGACCTTTGTAGTTGTCCGGAAGCCACTCGACGGTCAGACCCGGCCCAGGCGCGTCTGTTCGAAAACCGAACGCGCCTATGTCGAGACGGGCGCCGGAACCCGGCATGACCCGAGTGGAAGGAAGAACGTCGTTGCGCTGCGCGGGATCGAACTTCGTAACATCAACCCAGTAGCAGCGGGCGAACGCCGGGCTGCCGGTCTCGCAATCCACCTTTTCCGGGAACGCATCGCGAGTGTGTTTCGCGAGCCATGCGAATGCCTGCTCCGCTGTGAGGCCCTCGGGCTGCGGCTCGAGGTTGAAGCCTGCCGCGGCGAGTTTGGCCCTGGACCTCTCGAGCAGCGGGCGGTCCCCGGTTGAAGCAACCCACAGCAGCGGAACGAGTGCAGTATTGCCGCCGAACAGTTGTCCCGTATCGATGGCAGCCTTCGGGTCACCGCCGAACGCCAGCGCCGCGGCAAAGAGGTCCGGCCTGCGCGAGGCGGCGAAGAACACGGCGCCGGCGCCTTCGGACTCGCCCGCGATGTAAGTGCGCAGCGGGTCGATCTCGCGCTGTCTACGCGCTCCCTGAACGGCGCCCTCGATTGCCGCCATTCCCGCATCGTCGGGCGTCGCGCGGACCGAGACGACTTCCCAGCCCGCCGCGCGCGGAACCTGACCCGAGGCTCCGGGCACGAAAATCAGCAGCGGCGCCGGCTCCGCCCACAACATGGCCGCCGTGCATGCCGCCGAAAACAACCACTTCGTCACAGCCCCTGCCTCCTCACCGCTTCAGGCGCTTCCGGACCCGCTTGGCCAGATTCTCAATCTGCTCGGCCTTCTTCAGCGATGAAACGGAGAGGACGCTGTAATCATCCTTCTCCAGTTCCGCCTGGAGCTGGCCCGCGATTTCGAGGATCTGCGCGACATCGGAGAGGGATTTCTTGTGCTCCGCTTTGAGAATCTCGTCGCGCTGCGATTTTCCGTTCGGCAGTTTGACGTCCTCTTGGCCCTGCACGTCCCCTACGCGCTGGGGCGAGGCCGGAAGGGCCGCCAACACCGCCGTGACGATACAGATCGAGAGGATTCGTCCGGTGCTCACTTCTCTATGTTATGCAAACTGAGTGCAGGCGGCATCGCGCGGTGCGGCAGGGCGAGCCGCGACCGCGAGGGAGTTCGGGCATGGCCCGTTCCGGGCCGCAATCAAGGAATGAAAATCAGTAGCGCGCGCCGTGAGAATCGGCGTTCATCGGTGTTGATCGGCGGCTAGAATGAATTGAATTGGCCGCCGATGAACACCGATG